>JAHLFK010000011.1 GCA_018883805.1 Candidatus Limosilactobacillus merdavium
TTTAAGTGCGTCATTTGACGGACATCCTTTCATATAGGTTTGGTTCACTTAATATGATACCTGATGTCACGCCGAATGGCGTTTTTTATTTACCACCAACTGGGTGGCTAACTTCATTCTATAATCCACCATCTAAATTTTTTATGTCAGTAGAGAAATCTTCTTTATTGAAAAATCTCTATTTAAAACAATCGCCGGTAAATGTCCATTCAAACTCCTATAAACAACATTTACCAGCAATTATTTAATTCTATTCATCACGTAGACTTGGAATTTCTTGATCGTTTTCAGTGTTAGGACTCCACCAGCCATGCTTACTGATGTAATTACTTGGTAGGCATAGGATAACAAGGCCAATGATTTCTAAAACAACCATCAAACTATCAATAAATTCACTGTCGGTACTTCCAAGAATAATGGAAACTAACCAGAATGCTAAAATAAACCAGCCGGAAAGGCCCACATCACGGAAACGGCGGACAGCAATTGATATTTCTGGAAAGATATTAGCGATACCAAAAATTCCCATAATAACAATAATCACTAAAACCGTACCTAACCCTTGAGTCGTACCATTAATTAATGAACCAATGGAAGAAACACCTGATGCTGCGAGTAAGAGCCAGAGAATTGCATAAATAATTACGTTCATCAATACTGACCACCAAAAATCAGACCGGGTTGAAGTTGCCTGGTATTTAAACGAATTTTGCCAATAATATTTGTATGCTTTAAACATAATCAAATTCCCCCTAATATGATACAGCTTCTACTATAGCACAGTGGGAACCATCCATACTTCTCAATCCCAAGACGCTATTTTACCGACTTCCACTTATATGTCTGTGAATTTGCTTGGGCTGATTGACCAATTTTAGTATGACCGTTTTTAATGATAATGAGCAATTTACGATTGCCTTTGCCGACAAAATTTTGATTATTAGATTGTAGAACCATCTTAATCAAAGCATTAACTTGTTGCATAATGCTGTTCTTGTCAGCATTATGCATTTTAGCAAAACCATGATTAACATAGACGATTACTTTATGATTACCAACATATTTGATGCTTTTAATGAATTTAGCGTAATCATAATTACCTGGATCACTATTTGCATACGATTGATGTTCAGACAATTCTTGCGCCAATTGGTGGTTTATTTTGTAATATCTATTATTTGCTTGAATAGAGGGTGAGGGGGATGAAATAAAAGTTAGTCTGCCACAGAAAATTATAATTATTAATAATGAGAGGAATTTCTTCATTTAAGGTAAACCCTTCTAATAGAATATTGATGCTAATTACTATTATAGGAAATTTCTAGGAAAAAAATAAAACTACTACCTATATTACGTATTAAATAAGTAGCAGCTCTATTTATGGCATTAATGGTTTTTAAGTTTTTGTTAGAAAATACAAGGAATAGCGAAGAAAATATCTTTATTGTGCAGTGTATCCACCATCGGTAACAAATTCAGAACCGGTACTGAATGATGAACGATCTGAAGCAAGGAAGACACACATGTTAGCAATTTCGTCTGCACTACCAAGCCGGCCCATTGGGTGCAAAGCCTCAAGGTCAGAACGCATTTCTGGGTAGGCGTCAACCATTGGAGTATGAGCGTAACCAGGGTGAACAGAGTTGATCCGGATAGGGTACTTCTTGTCACAGCAGTAAAGTGCAGCAGATTTAGTAATCAAACGAACGGCACCCTTAGCAGCGTTGTAAGAGAAGAGGTTAGGAATACCAATTAAACCAGCGATGGAACAAAAGTTAATAATTGATCCACCGTTCTTCTTCATATGTTGGATCCCATACTTTTGTCCTAACATAACACCATCGAGGTCAACGGACAGAATCTTGTGGAAGTCTTCCATCTTTACTTCTTCGGCATTATCAAACAGGAGAATACCAGCATTATTCAAAAGAACATTTACTGGTCCGAAAGTTTCTTCAGCTTTCTTGAAAACTTCTGGCCATGATGCTTCATCAGAAACGTCTTGCTTGATAAAGATTACCTTATCGCCAAGAGCCGCTGCTTGTTTTTGGCCTTCTGTATCATCAACATCAGTCATTACAACCTTGGCACCTTCATTAACGAAAGCCTTAGTACTTGCAAGACCGAATCCTTTAGCTGCACCTGTTACGATAGCAACTTTGCCTTCTAGTTCACCCATGGAAACTCATCCTTTCTAAATTGTGAGAAAAAGAGAAATAAATACGTTATCTAAAATGGTAACGCTTACATTGTTCATCATAACACTTTCCTTGCTATAATACAAAACTGTTATATAAGTTTTTTTATTAAAAACAAATTTACTAATCTATTTAAGCTGTATTTATATCAGTAAGAATCAAAACAGCGAGACAACATAGTTAAAATTGCCAGCTATTTTCGTTATAATTAATATATTGTTTTCTAAAGAGGTAGATTATGAGTAAGTATTATGCTGTGAAAAAAGGAAAACATCCGGGAGTATATAAGACCTGGTCAGAGTGTCAACAACAAGTGTCGGGTTTCTCTGGGGCAATCTATAAGAGTTTTCCTACGCTTACAGATGCACAGGAATGGTTACAAAAGACACCAACTAATAAAGCGCAGCGCACTAAAGAAGCGGTTAATGTTGTTGATAAAGATTTTCCAAATACGATTGAACTATTTACTGATGGTGGTTCACGTAATCATGGAAATAAATTAGGCCAGCATGTTAAGAGCTCCGATAAAGCTGCATGGGCGCTATTAATTGTAAAAGATGGACAGAAGTATACAGCAACTGGCGGGGAATTTGGGGCTACCAATAATCGAATGGAATTGATGGCCTTTCGTAACGCATTAGCATTGCTGATTAAACACCACTGGAATCAATATCCAATCAATGCTACTTTGGATTCACATTATGTCCTTGATCCTTTAACAAAGGGTTGGTTGTATGGATGGCAAAAACGCGGTTGGCGAACTAGTAGTGGTTCAGAAGTAGCAAATAAGGAAATGTGGGAACAAGTTTTACACCTTCTTCCGCAATTCAGGCATTTAAATTATCAGTGGACTAAAGGTCATGCTGATAACGAAGGAAATGTAATAGTTGATCATCTATTAAATAAGACGATGGATAAAATGGGGGATAATAAATAATGAAAATTGGAATTGATAAGATGGCATTTGCCACGACTGATGAATACATTGATTTACGAGAACTAGCACGCAAGCGTGGCGAAGAGCCAGATAAGTATACTATTGGTATTGGTCAGGATCACCAAGCGGTAGTTCCTGCAACACAAGACATCGTTACGTTAGGGGCAACAGCAGCTCAAAAACTATTAACGGACGATGATAAGAAACATTTATCGACAATTATTGTTGCGACTGAATCTGGGATTGATAATTCAAAGGCTAGTGCAATCTACATTAAACATCTGCTTGGTTTAAACGATTTTATTCGAGCAGTCGAATTAAAGGAAGCCTGTTATTCAGCAACCGCTGGAATTCAATTTGCCAAGGGCCTTGTAGCAATGAATCCACAATCATCTGTACTTGTGATCGCTGCTGATATTGCGCGTTACGGACTGAACACTCCAGGGGAGGTTACTCAAGGTGCCGGTGCTGTTGCAATGCTGATCACTGCTAATCCACGGATATTAGCGCTAGAAGATACAACCGTTTCTTATACCAAGGACGTAATGGACTTTTGGCGACCACTTTATGCTACGGAAGCCTGTGTTGATGGGAAGTACTCAACTAATGTATACATTGAGTTTTTCCTTGAATGTTGGCAACGATACCAACAACTTACAGGACGCCAACTAGATGATTTTACTGCTTTAACCTTCCACTTGCCATTTACCAAAATGGGAAAGAAGGGCTTAGAAGGGCTATTGAAGGATGATCACTCTGCGATTGCAGAAAAGATGCGCCATCAACTAACTGCTAGTCAAAAGTATAGTCGTGAAGTTGGGAACCTTTATACCGGATCGCTTTATCTAAGTGTAATGTCACTTTTACAAAATGGTGATGTCAAAGCGGGAGATCGGATTGGCCTCTTTAGCTATGGATCTGGAGCTGAAGGTGAATTCTATACTGGGATACTACAAGCTGGTTTTGAGAAACAATTAAACGATGTTAAGAGCGATTTAGCTAAGCGTCATCAAATTTCAATCGCTGATTATGAAGAAAAGTTCAACAGTCAATTGGGGATGAATCCTAATGACATTGAGTTTGATCCTAAATCTGACCCAGCACCATTTGTTTTAACTGGGCAAAAAGATCACAAGCGGATTTACAAGGTAAGATAATTATTAAAGCTAAGCGGTACTTTGAGTGTCTAAAGTGTTACAATAAAGTAAACAGAAAAAGGGGAGCTTGTATAACAGGCTGAGAGGAAGATGTAATCTTCGACCCATGGGACCTGATTTGGATAATGCCAACGGAGGGAATTCGTTCAATTAAGTTTAAAAGTCGATCAGGTTTTACTGACCGACTTTTCTTTTTATCAGAATCAAGTTCTACTAATCATTAGAAGGATGGTGGAGCTGATGGAGCAGCATAGGACGTCTTTGTTTGAAAACGGAATGATTTGGTGTGGTGCCGGTATATCGATTGCCGAAATTTTAACTGGTACCTATTTAGCACCTTTAGGAATGACCAGAGGAATTATTGCTATTTTACTAGGTCACTTAATTGGGTGTAGTTTACTTTTTCTATCAGGGATAATCGGTGGTCGATTACGGATCAGCGCGATGGAATCAGTAAAGCTTAGTTTTGGTCAACTAGGAGCTTTATTCTTTGCAGCATTGAATGTCCTCCAATTAGTTGGCTGGACAGGGATTATGATTTATGATGGTGCGATTGCTGCAAATGGTCTTTGGAAAATTGGTGAACCAATTTGGTGTTTACTAATTGGTGCTCTGATAATCCTTTGGTTGCTTTTTGGTATTCGGCGATTGAAATGGGTAAATATTATTGCACTGACTGCCTTATTGGCCCTTACTCTTTGGCTATGCTTCTTAATATTTACTGAAAAACATACTAGTGGACAATTTAGTCCATTAAGCTTTGGTCAAGGATTAGAGTTGGCAGTTTCTATGCCGCTTTCTTGGTTACCTTTAATTTCTGACTACACATCTGTTGCTGCTAAACCAGTTCAAGCTAGTGGTGTTAGTGCGGTTACTTACGGGATCATTAGTTGTTGGATGGCAATTATTGGACTTGGTTGTACCTTACTTACAGGTGAAACAAATATTGCAAAAATTATGATTGGTGCAGGTGTAGGAATTGCGGGACTAGTAATTGTTCTTTTGTCTACGGTAACGACAACCTTCATGGATGCTTATTCAGCTGGTGTTTCTGCACAAACGCTAAGGGTAAAATGGTCATCCCAACTAACTGCTATTATTGTCACAATCGTAGGGGTAGTTGGAGCTATTATTTTACCAATGGATAATTTCAGTAGTTTCCTGTACATTATTGGTTCAGTCTTTACTCCAATGATTACAATTCAAATTATGGATCATTTTGTTTTCCATCAAAGAAATGATCAGCAAAACGTTGACTTGTATAATCTTGTGATTTGGCTTGTTGGGTTCTTGATCTATCGGTGGTTAATGACAATTAATTTGCCAGTTGGAAATACTTTACCTGATGTCATTATTGTGATAATAATTGCTTGGCTTTTCCATATGTTTGAAAGAAAAACAGAATAAAAAATAAGCGAGATAGTAATTTCATGAAACGAATTTACTATCTCGCTTTTTAAGATTAAAAAATATGGTCACGATATAATCCAATAACTTTACCTAAAATAGTAACGCTATCTAAGTAAATTGGTGCCATCGTATCATTTTCAGGTTGCAGACGGTAACGCTTGTGTTCTGGTTCTTTGTAGAACCGCTTGCAAGTTGCTTCGTTATCACTAGTCATGGCAATAACGATTTCGCCATCCTTTGCAGTTGATTGTTTCCGAACAATAACATCATCACCATCAAGGATTCCAGCCTTAATCATACTTGTTCCGTGAATTTTTAACATGAATAACCCAGAAGCGTCTTTTATTGATGGTGGAAGAGGGAAGTAGTCAGTAGTGTCTTGAACAGCTAAAATAGGTTGTCCGGCTGTAACTACACCAACCATTGGAATTTCTTTTTTCTCTGGTTCAACGCCTAAAAGATCTAATCCTTGCTTTGTGATTTCAAGTGCACGTGGCTTAGATGGATCTTTTTGGAGATATCCTTCTTTAATCAAGTGGGTTAAGTGGGAATGGACAGTTGAAGTTGATGAGAGGCCAACTGAACCACAGATTTCTCGAACTGTTGGTGGATAACCGTGGTCCTTAACATGCTGGTAGATGTAATTTAATACAGTAATTTGTTTTTGGCTTGCTGATTTTGCCATCTTGACACCTCATTTGGCTATTAATATTAATAATAGAATATCATAGTAAATTTAATTTTTCAAACGTACGTTCGCAGAATAGAACGCTGATAGTAATCTTGAAAAAAGCGCGTAAGTTAGCTAAGATTAAAGGCGTAATTAATCTAAGGAGATACGAAGAATGGCTGAATCTAAAGAACAAGAAAAGTTATTAAAACGTATTAATGAACTTGCCCACAAGAATAAAAATGAAGGCCTAACAGAAGCGGAAACTAAGGAACGGGCAAAATTAAGAAAAGAATATTTGAAGAACTTCCGTGAAGCAATGCGTAGTAACATCGAAATGATGCGGATCTTTGATGATAACGGCAAGGAAGTTACTCCAGAGAAAGTTCGTGAAGCTCAGAGAAAAAAGGGATTACGAAACGATTAAACGTGGTTAGACCTTTTCAATCGCTTTACTTTCGTGTAATATTGAACAGTAACTAAAAAAGGAGGAAGTAACTGTGGCATTAACAATTTCATTGGTAATCCTCGCCTTATTGATCGGCCTCGTCGGCGGTTTCTTTGGTGCTCGTAAGTACATGGAAAATTACCTTCGTAACAATCCGCCTATTAGTGAAGAAATGTTACGGACAATGATGTTACAAATGGGCCAGAAGCCATCTAGTCGAAAGTTACATCAAATGATGCAAACTATGAAGGCACAAGCCAAAAAAGCAAACAAGTAATAAAAAAAGAAGTTGATGAGTTTCTCACCAACCTCTTTTTTTATTGTTTAGTTTAGAAGTCGTCATTCTTTGGCTTAGGCGGCATAATGTATTTATAATCTGGATTGATTTGTTTATCTAAGCTATCAAATGATTGTTGCATTTGGTTTTCTAATTCTGATTGATATTGATCGTCTAATTTTCTCTTCCGATCAACAACGATTGGCTTACCGAATGCGATGTGGCGGGGATGGCGCTTGAAAAGCTCACTGAATTTAAGTGGCCCTTGATATACAACGGGAACCAAGGGAACGTTTGCCAGTCTAGCAATTAAAGTTGCGCCACCTTTAAGCTTACTAGAATAACGGGAACCTGATGGAAAAATAATTGTAGAAAGATCAGACTTTCTTAGTATTTGAACTGGCTTCTTAATTGCTGAGGGGCCTGGATTTTTACGATCAACGGGGAAGGCATTCAGCTTTTTCAGGAAGAAAGAAGCAATTGGATTCTTGAATAGTTCCTTTTTAGCCATGAAACTAAATTTCTTCGGATATATTGCAAGAGCAATCAAAACCGGATCCATCCATGTCCGATGCGGAGCAACAATGATATAATTGCCGTCAGGTATATTTTCTTTATTGTAAATTTTTGCTTTACCATTAATTAAGTTTAAAAATGGTTGAACAATTGCGATAAGAAATGAATATAACATAAAATCATCCAATCTAATTATGAATAAATAACTGGCATTATTATGACCAAAAAAATCAGATGTTGCAAGTACCAAAAAGAGGTGACTAGAAGATGGAAGGTAATGAATTGTTAAAAGAAGATGAACGGATAGATCAACTTTATAGTCAAGATGTTCAAATTATTCAAAATCCTCACTATTTTGCTTTTTCTCTTGATGCAGTCCTACTTGCAGACTTTGTTCGTCCAAATAGGAAGAAAAAGGCTAAGATTGTTGATCTATGTGCTGGAAATGGCGCAATTGGTCTTTTCTTGCACCATAAATTAGGTGGACATTTTACGGAAGTGGAATTGCAAGAACCAATCGCTGATATGGCTAAACGAAGCATTAAATTGAACCATTTGGAAGACCGGTATGATGTTCTGCAGATGGATATTAAAGATGTTTATAAGGGAATCCCTAAAGACTCAGCGGATATAGTTCTTTGTAACCCACCATATTTTCCTGTTAGTGAACATAGTCAAAAAAATCCTAACCAGGTATTAGCAATTGCTCGTCATGAGATCAAGACTAACCTAACAACGGTTGTGGATAGGATGAGCGGATTACTGAAAATGAATGGTCGAGGTTATCTTGTCCATCGTCCTGATCGATTGGCAGAAATCTTAACAGAATTAACAAATCATCGTCTTGCTCCAAAACGAATTCGCTTTATTTATCCCAAACCTGATCGTGAAGCCAATATTGTTTTGATTGAATCAATTAAAGATGGTGGTGTTGGTGGTGTACGGATCGTTCCTCCGCTGGTTGTTAATCGTGCAGATGGAGAATATGGAACCGAGGTGCATCAATTGTTGTATGGTGATAAGAAATAAACGTTATTTTATTTATGTTTTGCATTGTGCCGATCAAAGCCTTTATTGTGGATTTACAACTGATGTTCAACAGCGTTTTTTAACACACCAGTCATATAAGGGAGCTAAGTATACAAGAGTGAAATCACGTCATCCGTTACACCTTTTATACTGGTGCGAATACCCGACAAAACATGATGCATTGAGCGCTGAATATCATTTCAAACATCAGAGTAGGAAGCAGAAAGAACGTTATCTTCATTTACGTGGGGTAAAGATTTAAAATATTTTATCTTAGTTAGTGATAAATGCTTGTCAGATGGGACTCTTTTTTGTATACTATATTTCGGTGTTAAACGCCAATTTCACACCCAATAGGATGGTGGCAATGTGCTAGTTTAGTTTGACTGCCAGATGATTATTGGGGAGGAAAAAACATTTGGAGGTATAAATTTTATGTCTGTTGTTACTATGAAGCAATTGCTTGAAGCCGGTGTTCACTTCGGTCACCAAACTCGCCGTTGGAACCCTAAGATGGAAGAATACATCTTCACTGAACGTAATGGTATCTACATCATTGACTTACAAAAGACTGTTAAGTTGATCGATACTGCTTACAACTACATGAAGGATATTGCTGCTAAGGGTGGCGTTGTTCTTTTTGTTGGTACTAAGAAGCAAGCTCAAGACTCAATCGAAGAAGAAGCTACTCGTGCAGGTCAATACTACGTAAACCACCGTTGGTTAGGTGGTACTTTGACCAACTGGAAGACAATCCAATCACGGATTGCTCGTTTGAAGGAATTGAAGAAGATGTCAGAAGATGGCACTTTCGATGTTCTTCCAAAGAAGGAAGTTGCTGTTTTAACTAAGCAACGTGAAAAGCTTGAACGTTTCTTAGGTGGTATTGAAGATATGCCAAAGATCCCTGATGTAATGTTCATCGTTGATCCTCACAAGGAACAAATCGCTGTTAAGGAAGCTCAAAAGCTTCACATTCCAATCGTTGCTATGGTTGATACTAACACTGACCCAGACGACATTGACTACGTAATTCCATCAAACGATGATGCTATTCGTGCCGTTCGTCTTATCACTTCAAAGATGGCTGACGCTGTTATTGAAGGTAAGCAAGGTCAAGATGACAACAAGCAAGCTGACAACAACGATGCTGCCGAAGAACACGAAGAAGTTTCTGAAGATTCATTGAAGAACCTTAAGAACAGTGTTGAAGGTAAGTAATTAAACTTATAATTAAGTATTAATACTTGGGCTGTTTGCGTACGGACCATTGTGGCCTGAGTACCAAATAGCCTTTTTTATTCAAAAAGTTAAACACACGAAGGAGAGATCTAATCATGGCTGAAATTAAAGCTGCTCAAGTTATGGAATTACGTAAGAAGTCCGGTGTTGGTATCATGGATGCCAAGAAGGCATTGGTTGCTGGTGACGGTGACATGGAAAAGGCAATGGACTACTTACGTGAAAAGGGTATCGCTAAGGCTGCTAAGAAGAGCGATCGTATCGCTGCTGAAGGTTTAGCCGATATTGCTGTTAGTGGTAACACTGCTGCTATTGTTGAATTGAACTCAGAAACTGACTTCGTTGCTGCTAGTGATCCATTCAAGGCAGTATTGAAAAAGGTTACTAAGTTGATCAGTGAAAACAAGCCTGCAACTGTTGAAGAAGCACTTGCTATGAAGACTGAAAATGGTACCTTGAACGATGACTTGATCAGCACTACTCAAAAGACCGGTGAAAAGGTTAGCCTTCGTCGTTTTAAAGTTGTTGAAAAGGAAGACGGCGACAGCTTTGGTGCTTACCTTCACCAAGGTGGCCAAATTGCTGCTCTTGTTGTTCTTGAAGGTGGTAGCGAAGATGTTGCTAAGGACGTTGCAATGCACGTTGCAGCCATCAACCCAGAATTCATGACTCGTGAAGACGTATCTAAGGAACGCCTTGACCACGAACGTGAAGTCTTCAAGGAAGAAACCTTGAATGAAGGCAAGCCTGAAAAGATTGTTGACAAGATTGTTGAAGGTCGTTTAAACAAGTTCCTTTCACAAATTTGCTTGGCTGACCAAGACTTTGTTAAGAACCCAGACCAAACTGTTGCAGAATACGTTGCTGCTAGCAATGGTAAGTTGAAGTCATTTGTACGTTACGAAGTTGGTGAAGGTATCGAAAAGAAGCAAGAAGACTTCGCCCAAGAAGTTAATGACCAAATGAACTAAATAACGTCAGACAAGAAGGGCGTACTCTTTGAAGTGCGCCTTTTTTTGAAAACAATACCATAGGAGGCAAACGTATGTCAGACATTAAATACAATCGTGTTATCTTAAAACTTAGTGGTGAAGCTCTTGCCGGAGAAAAGGGCTTTGGTATCAACCCACCAGTTCTAAAGGATGTTGCAAAAGAATTAAAAGAAGTTCATGAACTTGGTGTTCAGATTGCGATTGTTGTTGGTGGTGGTAACATGTGGCGCGGTGTTACTGGAGCAGAACTTGGTATGGAACGGGCTCAGGCAGATTACATTGGTATGTTAGCCACAATTATGAATGCCTTATCACTGCAAGATGCTCTTGAATCTCTTGATGTACCAACTCGTGTACAAACATCAATTGAAATGCGGCAAATTGCTGAACCATACATTCGGCGGAAAGCAATCCGTCACCTTGAAAAGGATCGGATCGTAATTTTTGCCGGAGGTACAGGTAGTCCTTACTTCTCAACTGATACTACTGCTGCATTGCGTGCTGCAGAAATTAATGCTGATGCAATTTTGATGGGTAAGAATGGTGTTGACGGTGTCTACAGTGCTGATCCAAATAAGGATTCAAATGCTGTCAAGTTTGATCACTTAACCCACATGGACCTGATTGAAAAGAATCTTCATGTCATGGATACCACTGCAAGTTCACTTTCTATGGACAACCATATTCCATTAGTTGTATTTAACTTAAATACTCCTGGCAACATTATGAAAGTTGTTAAGGGTGATGAAGTTGGTACCACAATCGAGGGGGATTAATTTATGGCTACAGGAAAACAAATTTTAAACGAAGCAAAGGATAAGATGGCTAAGTCTGGTGATGCTTTGCGGCGTACTTTGGCTGACATTCGAGCAGGCCGGGCTAATGCTAGTTTGCTTAATGGTGTTAAGGTTGAATACTACGGTGCACCTACACCATTAAACCAAGTGGCATCAATCACTATTCCAGAAGCACATCAATTGCTTGTTACTCCATATGATGAAAGTTCTTTGGACAACATTGAAAAGGCAATCTACGCAGCTAACCTTGGTTTAACTCCACAAAATGACGGTTCTTCTATTCGACTCTTGATTCCTCAACTTACAGAGGATCGGCGGAAAGAATTAGTTAAGGATGTTAAAGCTGAACTTGAAAAGTCTAAGGTAGCTGTTCGTAATATCCGTCGTGAAGCAATGGATGACCTGAAGAAGGGTAACAAAGACGGCGACTTCAATGATGATGAATTCCATGATCTTGAAAAGAAAGTTCAAGATGAAACTGATAACGGAATCAAGAACTTGGAAAACATTGCTGCCGATAAGGAAAAAGAATTAATGGGTTAATTCAAATATTTACTGAGAGACCGGGAATCAACTCGGTCTCTTTTTTTTAGTTTAACTTGGCTTTTTGTCCCAATACATTTATAATTGACAAGTAGTTTTACTTTAAACAGCAAATAATGTCTGGAGGAACTATTTTGTTTGGTAAAAAAGAGGTATCTTCATCAACAAGCTTGAAGATAGATCCAAACCGAATTCCAGCGCACATCGCCATCATTATGGACGGAAATGGTAGATGGGCTCAAAAACGTCATTTACCACGTGTCGCTGGTCATAAACAAGGGATGCAAACAGTTAAATCAGTAACAATTGCGGCTAGTGAATTAGGAGTAAAAGTCCTTTCACTCTATGCTTTCTCTACTGAAAACTGGAAACGACCATCAAGCGAAGTTAATTATTTAATGCAGTTACCAATTAGGTTTTTCTCAACCTTTGTTCCTGATCTAGTAAAGCATAATGTTAAGGTTATGGTAATGGGTGATATAACTAGATTACCTGAGGGAACACAAAAAGCTGTAAAGGATGCTATTGCTGATACAGCAGAATGCGATGGTATGATCCTAAATTTCGCTTTAAATTACGGAAGTCGGGATGAAATCGTTCGTGCAACACAAAAGATTGCAAAGAAAGTTGCGGATGGCGAGATAGCTCCGGAACAAATAAATGAACAACTTATTTCTGATAATATGATGTCTGCCAAGCTAGGAAAGTTAGCAGATCCTGATTTATTGATTCGCACAAGTGGCGAAGAAAGAATTAGTAATTTTATGCTCTGGCAGATTGCTTATAGTGAATTGGAATTCACGGATATTTATTGGCCGGACTTTGATCGAAAAGCTCTAGAAGAAGCAATCATTGAATTCCAAGGACGTCATCGTCGTTATGGTGGCTTGAAGAATAGTTAAGTTTGGGGAGAATAATATTGAAAACACGGATAATTACTGCAGTTATTGGTTTAGCGATCTTTATTCCGCTAATTGTATATGGTCATTGGCCACTAACAATTGCCGCTATCGTACTTGGTATTATTGCAATGAGTGAAATTCTTGTTATGAAGCGGATGTTTGTGATTTCATTTGAAGCAATCGTTTCATACTTAGGAGTTGCATTGTTAATATTGCCAGATAGCTGGCTGGACTTTTTACCAAGTGTTGCAACACGTTGGTTTGCATTCTACTTTTTAGTAATTCTTTTATTGCTGCATACTGTAATTCGTAAACAGCGGTTTAGTTTTGACGATGCCGGTGTTTTAACACTAGCAATGTTATACATTGGTTTAGGTTTCCGTTATTTTGTTGAAGCACGAGCAGTTAACTTTGAAACACTTTTGTATGGAATGTTAATTGTGTGGATTACTGATAGTGGTGCTTACTTAATCGGAAGAAAAATTGGTAAGAATAAATTAGCGCCTAAGATTAGCCCAAATAAGACTTGGGAAGGTTCAATTGGAGGAACAGTTTCAGCAACGATCCTTCTAGCAATTTACCTTCACTTTATCCCAGTAGGTGGCTCATTTATTCCTATGATTTGCCTAACACTTGTGTTATCAATTCTTGGCCAATTTGGTGATTTAATCGAATCATCTTTGAAGCGTTTCTATGGTGTTAAGGATTCAGGAAAGATCTTGCCTGGACACGGTGGCATTCTTGACCGATTTGATAGTATGCTGCTTGTTATGCCAATGATGCACCTCTTAGGTATTATTTAATTCTGAAAGAAGAAGTGGTTTTGTGCTAATAACAATCATCACCTTTATAATCGTTTTCGGAATATTAGTTCTAGTCCATGAATTTGGTCACTATTATTTTGCTAAACGAGCAGGCATCCTTGTCCGTGAATTTTCGATCGGTATGGGGCCTAAAATTTGGTGGAAACAATCTGGAGGAACAACCTACACAATTAGAATCTTGCCCCTAGGTGGCTATGTACGGCTTGCCGGGGCAGATGATGAAGACGAAGATGAATTACGTCCAGGTACCCCAGTAACGATTCAATTAGATGATCAAGATAAGGTTACAAGTATTAATGCTAGCCAAAAAACAACTTTGCTTCAGGGAATTCCTTTGCAAATAGTTGATTCAGATCTCGTTGATGGGTTATGGATTAAAGGGTATGTTAATGGTGATGAAGACAATTTAAAAACTTATGATGTTTCCCATGATGCTTTAATTACAGAGCACGATGGGACTGTTGTTCAAATTGCACCTAAGGATGTTCAATTTAATTCTGCAAGCTTACCAGCACGAATGATGACTAATTTTGCTGGACCGATGAATAATTTTATCTTGTCGTTAGTGGTATTTGTTATTCTTGGCTTTTTACTTAGCGGCGGTGTTCCAGTAAATAGTAATAAGATTGGTCATGTTAATTCAAATTCTGTCGCTGCAAAAGCAGGATTAGTTAGTGGCGATCGGATTGTGAAGGTAAACAAGACTAAGATTGAAAATTGGACAGATTTATCTACGTCAATTTCGAGTCATCCAGGAAAGAAAATAACTGTAAAGTACGAACGCGATGGAAAACAACATACAACTTCAATGGTTCCTAAGACAGTTAAACAATCTAACCAAAAAGTTGGGCAGATTGGGATCCTAGAAGAAACAAGCAAGAGTTTCTCCGCACGTATTAACTTTGGTTGGGAACGTTTTGTTCAAGCGGGGACGTTAATTTTTAGTGTGCTTGGTCACATGTTTACGCATGGCTTCTCACTAAATGATCTTGGTGGACCAGTTGCAATCTATGCGGGAACCTCACAGGCAACATCGCTTGGTTTCACTGGTGTATTGAACTTTTTAGCATTGCTTTCAATTAACTTAGGGATTGTAAACTTATTACCAATTCCTGCACTAGATGGGGGAAAGCTTCTCCTCAACATTATTGAAGCAATTATTCGTCGACCAATTCCTGAAAAAGCAGAGGGAATTGTAACAATGATTGGTTTCTTCTTGCTATTAGTTCTAATGATTTTGGTTACTTGGAATGACATTCAGCGTTATTTCATAAGATAAGGGAAAAGGAGTATTTGTTATGCAACAATCAAAAATTTTGATTCCAACGAAAAAGGAAGCGCCTAGTGATGCGGAAGCGCTCAGTCATAAGATGATGATTCGGGCTGGGTATATCTACCAAGTCTCCGCAGGGGTTTGGTCATACTTGCCTTTGGCATACCGTGTTATCCGAAATGTTGAAAACATTATTCGTGATGAAATGGAAAAGGCTGGAGCTGTTGAAATGATGATGCCTGGATTACTTCCAGCTGACTTATGGAAAGAATCAGGTCGTTATGAAAGTTATGGTGACAACCTATTCAAGCTTAAAGACCGGCGTGATCGTGATTTCATCTTGGGGCCAACTCATGAGGAAACCTTTACGGAAGTTATTCGTGATAGCATTAAGTCATATAAGAAATTGCCATTGGTAGTTTACCAACTCCAAGATAAGTATCGTGATGAAGATCGTCCTCGTTATGGTATTCTTCGGGGAAAGGAATTTGAAATGCTTGATGGTTATTCATTCTCAGCTGATCAAGCTGGTCTGGATGAAGCATATAACTTGCAAGCAAAAGCATATCGAAACATTTTTGATCGGATTGGTTTGAATTATAAGGTAATTCTTGCTGATTCAGGTACAATGGGTGGGAAGAACTCACAAGAATTCTCTGCACCAGCAGAAGTTGGGGAAGACATTATTGCCTACACTGATGGTGATTATGCTGCTAACTTGGAAAAGGCAACCAGCAAGTTCACCGGTGTTCAACAAACAGATGATCCCAAGGAACTCAAAAAGCAACCTACTCCGGGTGCACACTCTGTTGATGAAGCTGCCGAAAGCCTTGGAATTGATGCTAACCAAATTATTAAAGCCATGTTCTATATGGCAAAGGAAGACGAAGATACCTTCCAACCTGTCCTTGTCTTAATGCGTGGAAATGATGAAGTTAATGAAGCTAAGTTGAAGGATGAACTAGGTTGCGAAGATTTAGCTTTAGCAGATGAAGAAGATGCTGTGAAGTATCTTGGCGCACATCCTGGTTCTCTTGGCCCAGTTGGTGTTGGTGAAGATGTAAAGATTTACGCTGATAACTATGTTAAGGTAATGGTTAACATGGCTTGTGGTGCTAATGATGATGGTTACCACTACATTAATGCCAATATTGATCGTGACTTCCGCGTTGATAAGTTCGGTGATTTCCGTAATGTTAAAGAAGGCGAAATTGCTCCGGACGGTCATCCAATTAAATTCACTCCAGGAATTGAAATTGGGCATATCTTTAAGTTAGGTACTCATTACTCTGATAAGTTAGGTGCCCAAGTTCTTGATCAAAACGGTCGTCTTGTGGACGTAATTATGGGAAGTTATGGAATTGGTGTAACTCGTTTGCTTTCTGCTGTTGCTGAACAAAATGCAGATGAAAACGGACTAGTTTGGCCAGATAGTATTGCTCCATTTGACGTTCACGTAATTCCAGTTAATGCCAAGAAGAAAGAACAAATGGATATGGCTAACGAAATTACTGCCAACCTTGAAAAGGCAGGTTATGACGTACTGGTTGATGACCGTAAGGAACGTGCTGGTGTTAAGTTTGCTGATTCTGATTTGATTGGTATTCCAATTCGGGTTACTGTTGGTAGAAAAGCTACTGATGGAATTGTTGAAATTAAGATTCGTAAGACCGGTGAAGCTGTCGAAGTTAAGACTGAAGAAGTAGCTGATACAGTTGGAATCTTACTTAAGCAACTCAGTGGACAAAATACTAGTGAAGTTAAATAATTAGTTGAATCATTCTTTAGTGGTGCCAATGATAGAATCAGTTTATCTATGCACCACTTTTTTGTTGTAGGAGGATAAACAGTGAGCTTATCACGACAAGAATTATTTAAAAAGCTACTTGAACAAATTCATTTTCCAGAAAAAGATAATCGAGCTTTTCGTGATGCCAAAATTCAGTCAGTTGTAGTTCACAAAGATTCGAGACTTTGGGAATTTCATTTGATGATGCGACAGCCATTATCATTTGATCTTTTTACTGATTTTACCAATGCTCTTGCAATGAGTTTTCGTGATATTGCAAACATGCATGTAAAAATTAATAGTCCGATAACTGAATTAGATCCCAAGTTAATTGGTGACTATTGGGAGTATGTTGTCCGACAGACTGCACCAGACTCTCCAATGACTCAGCAGGTTTGTACACAAACTTCTCCAGAAATAAAAGATGGACGTGTTACGCTGGTTATTGAAAATGAAATGATGAAGGACTTTCTTACTAAGAATGTTCTGGGAAAGATTGAAGAAAATTATGTGGATCTTGGCTTTCCTAAATTTAGAATTCATCCATTTGTTGATGAGTCTGCTTCAGAAGCGCGGATTAAGGAATTGAAGGCAAAACATGAGGCCGACGATGCCGCTTTAGCTGCTAAAGCGATGGAGCAGATTAAGAAAAATAATGTCGCTAAAAAGAAGAAAAAGCAACAGCATGCTGTTGAGGCGGCTGATGGTCCGGCACAATTAGGACGTGTGATTAACGATTCCCAAGAAGTTAAGCAAATGAAGGATATCGTTGAAGAAGAACGTTCAGTTGTCGTTGAGGGATATGTTTTCAATTCCGAAGTGCGTGAATTACGTTCTGGTAGACAACTGTTAACCTTTGAAATTACCGACTACACTTCTTCGTTCGCGGTTAAAAAGTTTTCACGAAATGAAGCTGATGAGGCTCAATTTGCCAATATTAAAGAAGGAATGTGGCTTAAGGTTCGCGGACCTGTCCAAGAAGATACTTGGATGCATGACTTAGTAATTAATGCTTTTGACATTAATGAAATCAAGCATGAAGAACGTCAGGATAAGGCACCAGCGGATGATAAACGGATTGAATTACATACTCATTCTGAAATGAGTCAGATGGATGCGACTAATTCAATCACTGAGCTTGCAGGTCGTGCTCATTCATGGGGACAACCAGCAATCGCAATTACTGATCATGCGGATGTACAGGCATTCCCTGAAGCATTTAAGGCTGCCAAAAAGTTCGGCATCAAGATGATCTATGGTGTGGAAGCAAACGTTGTTGATGATGGAATTCCACTTGTCTATAACGAAAATGATATGGTGCTTGATGGACAGACATATGTAATCTTCGATGTTGAAACAACAGGGTTATCAGCTATTTATGATAAAGTGATTGAACTTTCGGCTTCAAAGATGAAAGACGGCGAGGTTCTTGAACGCTTTGATGAATTTATCGATCCAGGATTCCCATTGTCTGAACAAACGACCAATTTGACATCAATTACTGATGACATGGTTAAGGGTTCAAAGAGTGAGGAAGAGGTCTTTAAGATGTTTAAGGACTTCTGTGAGGGATGTATCATTGCTGGTCATAATGTTTCATTTGATATGGGATTTATGAACACTGGTTATCGTCGTCACCACATGGAAGAGATTACGCAGCCTGTTATTGATACTTTGCCATTAGCTCGTTTCCTTTACCCACATATGCGTGGTTACCGGCTAAATACTTTAAGTAAAAAGTTTAAAGTTGCTTTGGAGCACCACCACCGGGCAAATTATGATGCTGAAGCAACAGGACATTTGCTTCACAAGTTCTTGAAGGATGCAGAAAAGCGTTATGACATTCGAAAAGTCAATGATTTGAATAAGCATATGGCTGATAATGATGCTTATCGGCATGCTAGACCATTCCACGTTACAATCCTTACGCAAACGCAGGAAGGGTTAAAGAATCTTTATAAACTAGTTTCAATGTCAAATGTTGAATACTATGCACGTGTTCCACGGATTCCGCGGAGTGTTTTAACTAAGTATCGTAAGGGCCTCCTTTTGGGGACTGCTTGTTCTTCAGGTGAAGTCTTCACTGCGATGATGGAAAAGGGTTATGCAGAAGCTGAACGAAAAGCCAAATATTATGATTTCATTGAAGTTCAGCCTAAGCCTAACTACTTACCACTAATGGAACAAAAGGTGATTGCTGATGATGCTCATCTTGAAGATATTCTCAAGAACATGGTAAAACTTGGTGAAGATCTTGAAAAACCAGTTGTTGCAACTGGGGATGTTCACTATTTAGATGCCCATGATGCAATTTACCGAAAGATTCTGATTAATTCCCAAGGTGGGGCTAATCCACTTAACCGAACCAACCGTCCTGATGTTCACTTCAGAACAACAGATGAGATGTTAAATGAGTTTAGTTTCCTTGATGAAGATAAAGCACATGAGATTGTTGTTACTAATACCCACAAAGTTGCGGATATGATCGATGACAATATTCGTCCAGTTAAGGATCGACTGTATACACCACATATGAAAGGAGCTGAACAGGAAATCCAGGATCGAACATGGGATACTGCGAAGAGATGGTATGGTGATCCATTGCCGAAGCTTGTAAAAGATCGGGTTGAGCTAGAATTAAATAGTATTGTCAAGAATGGATTCTCAGTTATTTATTTAATTGCTCAACGTCTTGTAGCAAAGTCTAACAAGGATGGATATTTGGTTGGTTCTCGGGGTTCCGTTGGTTCAAGTGTTGTGGCAACTCTTTCAGGAATTACAGAGGTTAACCCATTACCACCTCATTACCGTTGTCCAAAGTGTCATTATTCACACTTCTATACAAAGGGTGAATATAGTTCAGGCTTTGACCTTCCCGAAAGAAATTGTCCGCGTTGTGGGACTCTACTGGTTAAAGATGGTCATGATATTCCGTTCCAAACTTTCCTTGGATTCAAGGGGAACAAGGTGCCTGATATTGATTTGAGCTTCTCTGGTGACTATCAACCAATTGCCCATAACTATATGAAAGTGTTATTCGGTGAGAAGAATGTATTCCGTGCGGGAACAATCGGTACTGTTGCCGATAAGACTGCATATGGTTATGTTAAGGCATACGAACGTGATACTGATAAGCAGTTCCGTGGAGCTGAAGAAGATCGTTTATCTCATGGTGCTACAGGGGTTAAACGAACAACTGGTCAACACCCGGCAGGAATTATTATTGTCCCTGACGATATGGAAATCTATGACTTTACACCAGTGCAATACCCGGCGGATGATCAAAATGCTGCTTGGGAAACTACACACTTTGATTTCCACTCAATTCACGATAATATCCTTAAGATGGATATTCTGGGGCATGATGATCCCACGATGATTCGTGCATTGCAAGACTTATCTGGTGTTAACCCAAAGACAATTCCAATGAACGACCCTGGTGTTATGAGCCTATTCTCCAGCCCTAAAGCTCTTGGGGTAACTGAAGAGCAGATTCAAAGTAAAACAGGTACTTTAGGACTACCTGAATTCGGAACTCGATTTGTACGGGGGATGCTTGAGGATACTCACCCTAAGAACTATTCACAGTTACTACAAATCTCAGGCCTTTCTCACGGGACGGGTGTTTGGTTGGATAATGCCCAAGAATTAATTAAGCAGGGTGTTGCCACAATTGCCAACGTGATTGGTTGTCGTGATAACATCATGACCGACTTGATTCACTATGGACTTGATTCAGAAACATCCTTCCAGGTAATGGAATCCGTTCGGCATGGACGGGGAATTCCTGATAACTGGCAAAAGAAGATGCACGAAGCAAACGTTCCGCAATGGTATATGCACTCTTGCTTAAAGATTAAGTACATGTTCCCTCGTGCGCACGCGGCTGCATATGTCTTAATGGCATTACGAATCGCGTACTTTAAAGTTTATTTCCCATTGGTTTATTACTGTGCATTCTTCTCTGTGCGGGCAGATGATTTCGATATTGTGGCAATGTCTCACGGAAAAGATGCAGTTAAGAACCGAATGAAGGAAATCAATTCTCAAGGAAATGATGCTAGTGCTAAGGATAAGAGCTTATTAACAATTTTGGAATTAGCTAATGAAATGCTTGAACGAGGATTTAAGTTCAAGATGGTTGATCTTGAGCGTTCAGATGCAAGTGATTGGTTAATTGATGGTGATTCTTTAATTGCACCATTCCGTGCGGTTCCTGGACTAGGCTTAAACGTTGCTAAGCAAATTGTTGCTGCTCGAGAAGAAAAGAAGTTCTTGTCTAAGCAGGACCTTGCTGAACGGGGTAAGGTATCACAAACAATTATTGATTTCATGACAGAGAACCATGTTTTAGATGGCTTGCCAGACGAAAATCAACTGAGTTTGTTCTAGACTTACCTGCTTGCTAGTTCTAATGGTTCATGCTACAATAATCTATGGTAAATAACTCGTTGGAGTGAGCAGAGATGCTCGCTCTTTTTATTGCAAACAATGGAGGTGACGCAGTTGAGTAGTGTCGTTGAAACGGTGACTGGTTTAGCAGAACCAATCATCGAAAAACATAATTGTTACCTTTATGACATTGAGTTCGTTAAGGAAGGCAAGAGTTGGTACTTACGTGTTTTTGTTGACAAAGACGGTGGAGTAACCCTTGACGATTGTGCCGATATTAGTGATGAATTGAGTGAAGCACTTGATAATACTGAGCCAGATCCAATTCCACAAGCATATTTCCTTGAAGTTTCTTCTCCTGGTGCTGAACGGCCATTGAAAAAAGAAGCCGATTACGAACGGGCAGTGAATGATTTCATTCATGTTTCTCTTTACCAACAGATTGAAGGTAAGAAGGTATATGAAGGAACATTAGTTGACCTTAAACCAGATGAATTAACGCTCGAATATATGGATAAGACTCGTCGGCGCCAAATAACAATCGATCGAAACAAGATTGCACAAGCACGACTAGCTATTGACTTTAGTAAGATTTAAAGGGAGTGTCAAAAGGTGAGCAAAGCGAAAGTAAATACGGAAATGATCGCCGCTCTTGATTACTTGGAAAAGGAAAAGGGCATCAAAAAAGATGTTGTCATTGAAGCACTTGAACAGGCTTTGGAATTGGCATACAAGCAAAATTATGGTGAAAAGAATGTTGAAGTAGATTTTGATGGTGTTACTGGTAATATCAAAGTTTACGCAGTTAAGACAATTACTGATAATGATGACTTGGTTGCCGAAGATGATAATGAATACATGAGTTTGGCTGATGCACGGAAGTTGCCTCATGGTCAAGGTTATGATGTTGGCGATGAAATCCGCGAAGAAGTTACTCCACGTGATTTCGGTCGGATCGCAGCACAAACAGCTAAGCAAGTTGTTATGCAACGGTTGCGTGAAGAAGAACGGAAAGTTATTTACAACAAGTACAAGACTTACGAAAATGAAATTATCACTGGGGAAGTTTCTCGTGAAGACAAGCGCTTTACATGGGTTGACCTTGGTGATGGTGTTGAAGGTGCAATGGGGTATCGTGATAAGATGCCAAACGAGCACTACCACATCCATGACCGCATTCAAGTTTACGTATCAAAGGTTAATGATGATCGTCACGGTCCACAAATTTTTGTTAGCCGGACTGCTCCAGAATTATTGAAGCGGTTGTTTGAACGTGAAGTCCCAGAAATCAAGGATGGAACCGTTCTAATTGAAAACATCGCTCGTGAAGCGGGTGACCGTTCAAAGGTTGCAGTTTATTCAAATGACCCAAATGTTGATCCGGTTGGTACTTGTGTTGGTCCACGAGGCTCACGTGTTCAAGCAATTGTTAACGAGCTTGATGGGGAAAACATGGACATTGTTGAATATGTTAAGGACCCAGCACAGTTCATCGCTAATGCCTTGAATCCTGCAGAAGTTCTTGATGTTATTTTCAATGAACCTGAAACAACTCCAGAAACGGAAGAAACAGTTAGTGCAACCGAAACTGACTCAGTTGATAATGGTAGCAATGAAGCTTCTGAGGAAGAAACAGAAGAAACACCTGTTACTACTAACGAAGAACGTTCATGCACTGTTGTTGTTCCAGATAGCCAACTTTCACTTGCAATTGGTAAGCGTGGACAGAATGCACGTTTAGCAGCACGGTTGACTAAGTACAAGATTGATATTAAGCCAGCTTCTGAGATGGAAGATAGCGATCAACCAGTTGAGGAAGATACTGAAGATTCAGCTAACTAAAGCAGCGGGGTGAAAATAATGAAAAAGAGAAAAGTACCGATGCGAAAAGACATTGTTACCGGTGAAATGATGCCTAAACGACAATTAATTCGGGTTGTTAAGAACAAGGAAGGCGAAGTTTCACTTGATCCAACTGGCAAAAAGTCAGGTAGGGGAGCATATATTGCGGTAAATGTCGAAATTGCTAAGCAAGCAAAGAAAGAAAAGACTTTCGAAAAAGCCTTTCACGTTAAATTGGATGATTCATTTTATGATGAATTAGTTCAATATACTGATCACTTGCAAGCCCGGCAAGCACTATTCGGTAACGATGGAAAATAATTACCAAGCCGCTTTAAATTTACTCGGGTTAGCTCGACGCGCTAGACAAATCGTTAGCGGCGAAAATAGTGTATTAAAATCAATTCAAACAGAAAAAGCCCAGTTTGTATTCATAGCTAAAGATGCTGGAGCGGCATCATTGAAGAAGTTTACAGATAAGTGTACTTTTTACAAAGTCCCTCTCTGCTCGATATTTACAAAAGCTCAGTTAAGTAAGGCAATCGGGCAGTCACGAACTGTTATTTGTACAACACAATCTGGATTTGCAAGAAAGTTTGAGGAATTACTAACAATGAATTAAGGAGCGTGAGTATATGGCCAAAGAACGAATTTATGAATTAGCCAAAGAACTCAAAATGCCAAGTAAGAGCCTTGTAAAGGTTGCCAAAGACCAAGGGATGGATATTAAGAGCCATATGTCATCAGTAAACCCTGATCAAGCACAAAAACTGCGTCAAATTGTAAAAGCAGGAAGTAATAATCAGCCAAAGCAACAACCTCAACATCATGAGAAGAAGGCTCAACCAAAAGCTAATCACAATGATAATAAGCAGGTAGCAGCAAAGGCTAATAATCATAACGAAAAGAATAATCGTCATGACAATAATGGCAAGAGCCGTCACGAAAACGATCATTCTAACAAGCAAAATAACAATAATAACAACAATCGTCACCAAGAAAATCGCCAAAACAATAACAACAATAATAATGGTCGTTTTGGTGGGAGCTTGAACGAATCAGGTCGTAAGGGCAAACGCTTCAACAAGAAGAATAAGAAGCGGAACAAGAAGCATAATAACAATGGTCGTTTACGTGAAGTTAAGCACCAACAACCAACTCAACGTAAGGATAAGCCATTACCAGAAGTACTTGAATATACTGAAGGGATGAATGCTCAAGATCTTGGGAAGCTCTTACACCGTTCACCAGCTGAAATTATTAAAAAGCTCTTCATGCTTGGTGTAATGATTAACCAAAACCAATCTCTTGATAAGGATACCATTGAGCTCTTGGCTACTGATTATGGTATTGATGCTAAGGAAAAGGTTGAAGAAGATATTTCAGATATCGATAAGATGTTTGAAGAAGAACAAAACAATACTGATCACTTAGTATCTCGTCCACCAGTTGTTACTGTTATGGGACACGTTGACCATGGTAAGACCACGTTACTTGATAAGTTGCGGCATTCACATATTACCGAACATGAAGCTGGGGGAATTACTCAGGAAATTGGTGCTTACCAAGTTCACTATAAAGATAACCTGATTACTTTCTTGGATACTCCAGGACACGCGGCATTTACTGAAATGCGTGCTCGTGGTGCTAACATTACCGATATCACTGTTTTGGTCGTTGCTGCCGATGATGGGGTAATGCCACAAACTGTCGAAGCAATCCACCACGCTCAAGCTGCCAAGACTCCGATCATTGTTGCGGTTAACAAGATTGATAAGCCAGGTGCTAATCCAGAACGAGTTATCGAAGAATTAGCTAAGTACAACTTGATCCCAGAAGACTGGGGTGGGGACACCATCTTTGTTAACATTTCAGCTAAGTTTGGTAAAAACATTGATGAATTGCTTGATATGATTCAATTACAAGCTGAAATGATGGAATTGAAGGCTAACCCAGATCAAAATGCCGCTGGTTCAGTTGTTGAAGCTCGATTGGATCAAGGTAAGGGTTCAGTTGCCACAGTACTTGTTCAACAAGGGACATTGCATGTTGGTGACCCAATTGTCGTTGGTACCACCTATGGTCGTGTTCGGACTATGACTAACGAAAACGGTCGACGGATTAAAGAAGCTACTCCTTCAACTCCAGTCGAAATTACTGGATTGAACGCTGTCCCAGAAGCCGGGGATCGGTTCGT
The DNA here is from genome assembly GCA_018883805.1 of Candidatus Limosilactobacillus merdavium. Classification (GTDB taxonomy): domain Bacteria; phylum Bacillota; class Bacilli; order Lactobacillales; family Lactobacillaceae; genus Limosilactobacillus; species Limosilactobacillus merdavium. The sequence goes on from JAHLFK010000011.1 coordinate 25,436, forward strand.
TGTCTTCGATGATGAAAAGACCGCTCGTGCTGCTGGTGAAAAGCGGGCTGAACAAGCTCAAGAAGAAGAACGGAAGCGGACTTCTCATGTTACCCTTGATAACTTGTTTGACACCATGAAGAAGGGTCAAATGAAGACCTTGCCATTAATCATTAAGGCCGATGTGCAAGGGTCAGTAGAAGCATTGAGCCAAAGCTTACAAAAGATTAAGGTTGATGGTGTTCGGGTTGATATTATTCACCAAGCTGTTGGTGCTATTAACGAATCTGATGTTACATTAGCTGAAGCTTCAAACGCTGTTATCATTGGGTTCAATGTTCGTCCAACATCATTAGCTAAATCCTTGGCTGATTCTAACCATATTGATATTCGTCTTCACCAGGTTATCTACAACGCTATCGAAGAAGTTGAAGATGCCATGAAGGGGATGCTTGAACCGGTATATAAGGAAGAAACTATTGGTCAAGTTGAAGTACGGCAGATTTACAAGGCTTCTAAAGTTGGAACCATTGCCGGTGGTATGGTAACTTCTGGTAAGATTACCCGTGATTCTAAGGTTCGTCTTGTTCGTGACGGAATCGTTATTTATAGCGGTGAACTTGGTAGCTTAAAGCGGTTTAAGGATGACGTTAAGGAAGTCAAAGCCGGATTTGAATGTGGTTTAACTATTCAAAATTACAATGACATTAAAGAAAAAGATGTTATTGAAGCTTACCAAATGAAAGAAGTTCCGGTTAAATAAACCGAGGTGAATATAATGCCAAACAAACATTATCGTGTTGATCGGTTATCCCAAGAAATTCAACGAGAAGTTGATGATATTTTGTTAAAGCGGGTTCGTGACCCACGTGTTCAAGGGGTAACTATTACTGGTGTTGATGTAACTGGTGATCTTCAACAGGCAACCATTTACTACAGTATCTTGTCCGATAAGGCTTCTGATATGGAAAAGACTCAAGCCGGATTAGATAAAGCAACTGGTTTAATCCGTAGTGAACTTGGAGCTCGTTTGAATATTTTCAAGACTCCAGAAATCAAGTTCGAACGTGACAAGTCAATTGCCTATGGTAGTCGAATTGATCAGCTGATTAACCAGCTTCATCAACAAGAAAAAGATAACTAATTAAGTTGAGCGGGCCGGGAGATTATTTTCCTTGGCCCGCTTTCTAATGGGGAGAGATAAGATGGACGGAATTATCCCTTTATATAAAGAGCGTGGGATGACAAGCTTTGATTGTGTTAGTCGCTTACGCCGGATTTTAAAAACAAAAAAGATTGGCCATTCAGGCACACTTGATCCTTCTGTTGATGGTGTTTTACCTATTTGTGTTGGTAATGCAACAAAGGTTGTTGAATATTTGATGCAATCAGGTAAAGAGTACCAAGGAGAATTAGTGATCGGGAAAGCAACAACGACAGAAGACTTTGATGGTGAAATAATCGAAACCAAACCAGTTGAACATGCCATAAGTGATGAAAAAATTTCTGAAGGAATGGCAAAGATGACTGGTGAGATTATTCAAATCCCACCAATGTATTCTGCGGTTAAAGTTAATGGTAAGCGACTGTATGAATATGCTCGTGCTGGGGAAGAGGTTGAGCGGCCACGGAGAAAGGCAACAATTTATAGCTTTACCTTGTTGCGTAATCAGTACGATAATGCTAAAAATGAACAGCATGTTTTCTTTAAGGTAAAATGTAGTAAGGGAACATACATTAGGACCTTAGTTGCTGACTTAGCTCGTTCTTTAGGTTATCCAGGCGCAATGAAGTGGTTGACGCGGTTAGAAAGTGGCGGCTTTACGCTTGATCAAACGATGAGCTTGAGTGATGTTCAGGACGCTGTTGCTCATCAAACGATCCAACGCCACCTCTATCCAATTGATTATGCATTAAAAAATTACCCTGCTGTTGAATTAACTTCTTCACAGTGGCAAGCAGTTCAGCACGGTGGTTGGTTAAAATTAAATGAGTTGGAGACGAATGCAAAAGAAATCGTCTTAAAATATGATGGTGAAACTAAAGCGTTATATCATTCTACCGATCAGGGGTATAAGCCAACTAAAATGTTCTCTGTAAAGTAAAGGAGGAAGAAAAAAGTGGAAGTTATAAAAATCCACCACCCATTACAGAAAAAATTGCTTCCCAATGGACAAGTAGTTCTTGCAATGGGATTCTTCGATGGTGTTCATCGCGGCCATCAACATGTAATTACAGCGGCAAAAGAAGCAGCTGACCGGGAAGGATTACCATTAGCTGTCCTTACTTATGATCATGCACCAGGAATTGTTTACCAGCAGTATCCAGAGGGCTTTAAGTATCTTTCGACTACCGAGAGGAAATTATCATTACTTAAACAATTAGGTGTTGATATTGTCTATCTGGTTAGCTTTACTTCTGCTTTTGCCAGCCTTGAGCCACAAGAGTTTGTTGATCAGTATTTAATCGGTTTTCACGCTAAGACTGTTGTTGCCGGCTTTGACCATACATATGGGAAGGCGGCAATTGCGAATATGCAACTGTTACCAAAGTATGCTAAAGGAAGATTTTCAGTTATTACGGTTCCAAAATTTACTGCCGGCGATCAACAAAAGATCGGTTCAAGAGTAATACGACAAAAGATTGATTCTGGAGACATTGATAGTGCAAATCAAATGTTGGGGTACCGCTATATGACAACTGGACTTGTTGTTCATGGATTAGCACGGGGACGGACTTTAGGTTTTCCAACGATTAATGTTGAGACTCCAGAACATGAACGCGTTCCGGGAATCGGCGTATATGCTGTTCAAGTTCAGATTGGTTCTGAATGGTATGGAGGAATGGCAAGTGTCGGTCATAATATTACGTTTGGTGATCAGAATAAATTAACAGTTGAAATTTACCTTTTTGACTTTAATCGGTATGTATATGGTGAAGAGGTTAAAGTTCGCTGGATCCACCATTTGCGGAATGAAGAGAAATTTGCTGGAGCAACAGAATTGGTTGAACAAATGCAAAATGATGAATTGGCTTCTAGAAAGATCCTTAAAAAGGTTACTAAAATAGATGGTCAGATAGTCTACTAATAAAGTTGCACTGTAACTTAATTTAAAAACAAACAGGCCCGAAACGTTCGCTATCGAATTGAAGTGCCTCATAATTGTTAGACAAAGTTCTAACGATTGTGAGGCACTTTTTACATGACTAAATATAATCCAGAATTAAAGGCACAAATTGTCCAGGAATATCTGTAAGCAGTCCATATCCATACGTCTAGGCATGGTCCGTAAGGTCCCCTATACTAAAAGCAACTTTAGTACAGGAGGCTTTTTCTATGGAAGAAAAACATGACGTTATCGCTCCGGTTTTCAAAAACAAACC
>JAHLFK010000012.1 GCA_018883805.1 Candidatus Limosilactobacillus merdavium
GACATTCGTCAATGGATATCTATCGTAAGGCCTTCTACCAAGAGATATCACAGCTCCATCAACCAATAATCAATTGGTCAGTATTATTTATTTGAGTCCAGTGGCTAACTTATTCTTGAAATTTAGGTTTCATTTAAAATTCATCTAGAAAGGTTCAATGCTAAATTGGTATTCTGCACTGTCCTGAGGAGCTAAGCGATGCATCCCCTGTTTATGTAACAAGTTACCATCCGCATTAACATTATCAGCTATTCCCCACCATGGTTCGATACAAACCAAATTAGCCTTAGCTGGATATGGTGACCAAACTCCCACGTGTTGGGTTCCTAAAGTATGAACGTGCACACCGTGATTGTTACTAGGATCGGTTAAAGTTGCTGTGAATTTTGCTCCGCCAGTTTCAAAAATAATCGCATCATTCTTAAAAACTTCATGATTAATCGTCTTAGGTTCATGCATATCAATCATTATTGGGTTGCCAGAATCATTATATGGGCCATCCAAAACAACTCTTGAATATTCTTCGGCGGGAGTAACACTAAGTTGAACTTTATCAAATGAACCTTCACTGTTTAGAGGCATATTGAAGCCAGGATGAGCACCAATTGCATAGATTAGTGATTTCTTTGAGTCAGGATTAGTGACAGCATAACGAACACTTAATTGATCCCCAACAAGTTCATATATAACTCTTAGCTGGTATGCAAATGGAAATACCTTTAATGTCTCCTCGCTATCAGTTTGTTCCAAAACGACTTTTGAAGCGGTTTGATCCACCACTTCAAACTCCCGGTCACGGGTAAAACCATGTTGTGTTTGATGATAAGTCTTCCCTGCAAATTGGTATTGGTCATTCATTAAACGACCGACAAATGGAAATAGAATTGGTGCTTGCCGCTTCCAAGAATCAGGATCACCCTGCCAGAGGTATTCAATCTTATTATCATTGCGTTGAATACTATGCAGTTGTGCGCCCAATTCAGCAATTTCTACTGTTAAATTATCATTTTTCAAAGTGATCATAGTACCATTCCCCTTAGTAAAAAAGCTTTCTAACCGCATGATAGCAAATTAGAAAGCTCTTTTAAATTAGTAAAATAGTAAAATTTAGTAAAACTTTTGTAAAACAGTTTTACTTCTGTGGTTCTTCTTTGTAGTCACCATTAGGACAAACAACCTGGGTTCCACCCTTAATCTTCTTCTCAACTAAGAAATGACCGTCTTTAGGACAATTCCGACCAACTGGCTTATCCCAGGAAACAAAATCACAATCTGGGTATCGTGAACAACCATAGAAGGTCCGGTTCTTCTTTGATTTTCTTTCAACAACCGTTCCTTGACCACATTTTGGACAAGTAATTCCGGTGTCCTTAACAATTGCCTTAGTATTACGACAATTAGGGAAACGTGAACATGCATAGAACTTTCCATAGCGTCCCATCTTAATTACCATTGGAGCACCACAAATATCACAATCAATCCCTGCAAGTTCGTCCTTCATTTCAATCTTAGCAACTTCACTTTCAGCAACGCTGACTTCCTTTGAAAATGGCTTATAGAAGCTATCTACTACCTTAATCCAATTTTGTTTTCCTTCTTCAATTTGATCAAGTTTGTCTTCCACATCAGCAGTGAACTTTGCGTTAACAATGTCGGGGAACTGCTTCTCAATAATTGTATTAACAATTTCACCAAGCTCAGTTGGTTCAAAGTGGCGGGAAACGAGACGAACATAGTACCGACGCTGAATAGTATCCAACGTTGGTGCATAGGTAGATGGACGACCAACACCATTTTCTTCCAACGTCTTAATCAAAGCAGCTTCAGTATAACGAGCAGGCGGTTGAGTAAAGTGTTGTGCTGGATCGTCACTAATCATTTGAGCAGCATCGCCTTCTTTAAGGTCGGGAAGCAAGTTATCTTGTTCTTTTCCTCGCTTGTAGACTTTGGTAAAACCAGCAAACTTAACTTTAGAACCTGAAGCACGGAAATCAACGTTGTTTTGTTGCAAATTAACATTCATGGTATCAATGATTTCAGGTGTCATCTGACTAGCAACAAACCGTGACCAAATTAAACTATACAGTTTGTATTGATCATTTGTAAGGTATGGCTTCATCTTTGCTGGAGTCCTAAATACAGAGGTTGGCCGAATTGCTTCGTGCGCGTCTTGTGCCCCTTCAGGCAGTTTGCCCTTAACAGGCTTAACTGCAGCATATTCCCCACCGTACTCTTCATGAATGAACTTTGAGGCTTCATGTTTAGCAATAGAAGCGATTCGTGTCGAATCAGTACGCATATAAGTAATTAACCCAACTGCTGCCCCTTGCTTAATATCAATTCCTTCATAAAGCATTTGGGCTGTCATCATTGTTTTCCGTGTACGGAAATTCAAACGACGGTTAGCATCTTGTTGCATTGTTGAAGTTGTAAATGGTGGTTGTGGTTGACGTTTTCTTTCTCGCTTAGTAACCTTTGTGATTTCAAAATCCTTTTTCTTATCAATCTTCTTAAGGACTTTTTGAACATCATCGTTATTCTTCAAATCAGCCTTTTTGCCGTTCTCGCCATAGAAAGATGCCTTAAGTTTGTCCTTACCATGCTTAAATTCAGCATCAATCGTCCAGTATTCTTCAGGCTTAAAGTTCTTAATTTCATTTTCCCGTTGAATGATTAGATTAAGAGCAACTGATTGTACTCGACCGGCACTAAGCCCCTTCTTGACCTTCTTCCAAAGGATCGGACTAATTGAGTAACCAACTAGTCGATCTAATACCCGTCGAGCTTGCTGGGCATCCACGAGATCCATATTGATCGTCCGTGGTTCATTAAAGGCTTCTTTAACGGCATCCTTTGTAATTTCATTAAATGTAACCCGATTTTTCTCGGAATCATCTAGTTTTAAAATATTAGAAACATGCCAAGCAATTGCTTCCCCTTCACGGTCGGGGTCAGATGCGAGATAAACTGCCTTAGCATTTTTTGCATCTTTCCGTAATTCTTTAATTACATCCCCCTTACCCCGAATGGAAATATAATCAGGTTGATAATTATTCTCAATATCAACCCCCATCCGACTTTTTGGCAGATCACGAACATGTCCTAAACTTGCGACGACTTTATAAGAACGTCCCAAGAATTTACCAATTGTTTTTGCCTTTGAAGGTGATTCGACAATCACTAGTTTCTTTCGTGGTTTAGCACGACGAGTCGTTTTTCGTTTACTCGTCGCCTTCTTTTTTGTAGTACTAGTTGCCATTATATTGGCTCCTTACATCTATACTTTTTATCTTGCTTACTGACACTACTATTATTAATGCATTGACATAGTGTCTGTCAAACTTTATTTATTTAATCGAATGTAGATTTTAATTAAAAAGGAGTCAAAATGCAAGTCTTAATCTTCTAAAAGGAACTCATCAAGAAGATCTTTTACTTCAGTGATTGGTTTAGCACCAGCAGCAATTAATTGGTTACATCCCATTGATAATGGAGCGTCAATTCGTCCTGGAATTGCACAAACATTTCTATTCTCTTCTAGTGCTATATTCGCAGTGATCAAACTACCGCTACGTTTTTTAGCTTCAACTACAAGGATGGTTTCTGCTAATCCCGCTATTATCCTGTTTCTCTCAGGAAAGTGGTAGGCCACCGGACGTTCTCCTAACCCATATTCAGAAATCACCAGTCCTTGTTGTGAGACAGCTTGTTGCAGTCCTTTATGGTTTCGCGGATAAACCTGATCTAACCCGCACCCGACGACACCAATTGTCTTACCATTGTTCTGCAAAGTAATCTCATGACTCATCCCATCAACCCCAACCGCTAATCCACTAACAATCGTGATCTTTTTCTTCAAGATCGTTGGGAGCATCCCCTTTAGTATTGCAGCACCATAACTTGTCATTTGACGTGAACCAACGATTGCCAAACATTGCGTTTTCAGTATTTCAATATCTCCTTGATAAAACAGAACTAATGGTGGGCAAAAAATCTCACCTAACTGTTGAGGATACTCATCATCAACAATCGTGATAAAAGATTGTTTCATGTTCTGTTGTACTTTTTCTTTCAGTTCATAACTATCCCATTTTCTTAGCAGAGCATTCTGCGCACGAAGGCTAATTCCAGAATTCTCTAATAAAAAACTCAAGTTGTTGAACGTTCGTTTATTTTCTGCCACTTTCCAAATCCGCCACCGTGAAATAGGGCTTAATCCTGGGCAAAGACTTAAACGGAGTAAAAATTCTCTAATTTGTAGCATAAAAATTCCCCCTACTAATTACAGTACGGAGAATTTTTAAATTATCACTATTTTAAAAACTGTGGAACTGGGTTAAATGAACGCCGATGAATTGGTGTAGCACCTAATCTTTGTAATCCAGCCAAGTGCTTTTTCGTTCCATATCCCATATTTTCAGCAAAATCGTAACCGGGGTAAACACGATCATAATCACGCATCAAATGATCACGATACTCTTTAGCGACAATACTAGCTGCTGCAACACTGATCGACTTCTGATCCCCTTTAATTAGCGTCGTTTGCGGGATATTAAGTTTGGGAAGAGGTACGGCATCTACTATCAAATGTTCAGGTCGATGATGCAATTGACGAACGCTTGTCATCATTGCGTCTTGAGTTTCAGCATAAATATTTAGTTCATCTATTTTTTGGGAATCGTTAACTGCAATGCTGACTTCGACAGCTTCATTAACAATTTGCAAATACAAATGCTCTCGCTCATGCCGGGTAAGTTGTTTAGAATCTGTAACACCAACCAGATCAAAAGAAGGGTCAAGTATTACTGCACAGGTTACAACCGGTCCAGCAAGCGGTCCTCTACCAACTTCGTCCATTCCTGCTACATATTGACATCCCTCTTGCCAATAGTGTTTTTCAAACTTAAATCGTTGATGAAAGGCATTTAATGCTTCTTGATAACGTTCTTCCCGTCGATGCCACCTTGCTAGTGCTTCTTTAACTCCCTTTCGCGGATCATCCTGTAGTTCCTTAATCAACGGCGAATTTTCATCATGAACTTCTCGTAATTCCCGATTAATTTCAGCGATGGTCCGTTTACTCATTGATGCCATCCTCATTCAAGTCAGCAGGAACTTCCATTGTTATTGGTCCTAACTTACCCTTCCGCAAGTCAAAAATTAATCGTTCACTTGCTCGATCATAGTCATCACGGAAGCCCATCTTAGAAGTAATCGTTAATAATAAATCTGGATTAGCAACTGAATCATCCAGATCACTGTCTGAAAGACGATAACGTTTTTTCAATTCTTCAGGTTGGTGTTGACGAAGATAATCAAGTGCAAATAAAGCAACATCATCTTTAGCATAAAGACTATCCTTAATTGCGCCAGAGAGTGCGAGCATCGTTCCTTGCTTTTGACTAGCAAACTTATGCCAAAGAACACCTGGAGTATCAAGCAATTCCAATTCAGCTGATGAACGTAACCATTGCTGGCCAGTCGTGACCCCTGGACGGTTTCCAGTAACTGCTACATTTTTCTTTACGAGGTGATTTAGTAACGTTGATTTACCAACATTGGGAACACCTACACACATTGCGCGAATTGGCCGCTTCTTTAACCCTTTTTCTGCTTCTTCAGTTAACTTATCGTGCAAAATTTCTTTACTCTTGGCAGTAACAATCTTACTAACATTTTGCTTCCGTGAATCAAGTGCTAGAACCGGTTGTTGGTGTTCATTGAAGTAATCTAACCATTCTTGAAGTCGTTTCTGATCAGCAAGATCGGTTTTAGTCATAATTAATAAACGCGGCTTATCACCTGCAGCTAATGCAATTTCTGGATTTTGTGACGAATATGGAACCCGAGCGTCTACCAATTCAAATACAATATCAACAAGGTGCATCTGTTCCCGGATCTGTCGCAAGGCTTTTGCCATGTGTCCAGGGAACCATTGAATTACAGCCATCTTTCTCCTCCTTTTAGTTCATGGCATCGCGGTATTGTTGCCAGGCGGTGTCAAAAATAGTCATTGAAGGCAAATAGTCAGCATTTTCTTCAAGGTATTTTGAAATTTCATCAAAATCAGTTGATTGTTTAGGAAATGCGGAATCAAAGAAAGCATTATTGGCAAACTGCTCTACTTCGTTTGCATCTGTTGGCTTTCTTTGTGTCATCAAATAATGATAAAAACTTTCACGAACAGCCATTATCCTTCTCCTTTATTTAGCAGGAACAGTGATCAAGAATTTTAACTGACCACTTTCCATATTAATTTCTTGTGCTGAATATTTTAATTGACGGTGCTTACTATACCGATTCAAGTCAAGCAGGACCGTCTTCTTTTGAGCATTAATCGAAACCCACTTAGGAATCTTATAATTCTTTGCAATATATCCCATCACAAACTTAATCGGGATATTAAGTCGACCAACAGACAAGCCCTTAGCACGCAGTAAAACATTCCCTTGACTTGTTCTTTCTGGAATGAAGTTAATTGCAAATCTAACCTTAGCACCTAAAAATTTCGTATCACCAACTAGGGTCGCATACTTATCGCCAACCATAAAATTATATTTAATTTTATTGTCCTTAAGGTAATTATCTAGGTAATTTGCAGAAAGTGCATTAACTTGCTTCCGATTTAATTCAACCACTAGTGAAGAATTATTAGCCTTGGTTGTTTGTGTCATCTCTGCTTGTGGTGCCGGTGCGGTTGCCTTAACCAGAATAGTACCACATGTAACAATAATTAACAGGACCAGAATAATGAAGGCCCATTTCCAATAATTTGTTTTTTTCTTATCCATTAACTATTTTCCTCACAAATTCCCAACTATCATATTTAACCATACTCTTAAACAATTGCTTTGCCATATGCTCATAACCGAGATGGTTAGGATGGAAATTATCTTCCGTTGAAATATATTCATTTAAATTATGATTCTTATTATCCATTATTGATAATAATTGTGACTGTTTAACTTTTCCGTGATTAATTTTTTCTTCCTGATTAACTAGTTGTTCTCGTTGCTCTTTTGTTTGATATTGACCGTAAGACATAATTTGTTCAATATTTACAAAATGCATTTTTGAATAGTCTTTTGTCACATTATCGGTGGCACGATTCCATTGACTAATTGAATTATTGATCGTTGTAACATCAGGGAAATATGTGTAAACAGGATTATAAATACTTAGTACAAAAATTGGTGCACGCCTATTTTCTTTTCGAACGGTAGTAAACAAATCACGCAATTTTTGCTCATACTTTTTTTGTGATTGGTTAATGCTTGATTGAATCTGACTTTGCGATTGCATCATTATATCTTTTTCGAGTGTTTGCATCAGATCATTTCCACCAACCGTCATTACAATCACATCGGCACTTTTAAGATCTTTACGGATTTGCTTTTGTGAGTTTATTCGTGACAAAATCTGGTCTGACCGATCACCACTCACACCATAATTGACCGTTGATACTTTCGTTTTAGTGTACTTATGTTGGATCTTTTGCTTAATAATCCCAACATAACCACCGTCTTTTTTCTCATCACCCTGGCCGTATGTTAATGAATCACCAACAGCAACAAGTTTAACGTGTTTCTTCTCTACTCTTTTTACTCGTCGTTCAGACACATTTTGTGGATTTCCAAAATGCTGGTAACTAAACCAGCCCCCACCAACAATTAAGATGGCCAGAACAACTAACCAAGTCCATGTTCTTTTTTTCATTATTTCACCTTTATTAAAAAAGAGAATGGGACTAAACTCGCTTGCAAGCTCAAAACCCACTCCCGTCAACACATAGCAAAGCCTACCGGGAGAATGAAAGGGACTCTTGACATTGATTCATCAAAGTTTAGAGTCCTAGCAGTTGCTTTGCTGTAACTAAAATATCTTTTAAAACAGCAAAGAGATCGAGCTATTTGCCGACCTCTCTTTGTTTTAAATCACCAATACTACAAAGCCTAATCGTAGGAAACCACCAGAGCATTAGTGGCTAGTCTAGGCTCTCGAGAAGGCAGTTTCACAGCTCCATATTATTTAAGTTACTCAGTGTAGTAAAGCAAACAACATGCTCCTAAACCTGTATGGGTAGCGATGATTGGAACCGTTTCTCGTACAACAATATCCAAGTTAGGTTCAAATTCCTTAATTTTAGTTAGAAGACGCTCGACTTCTTTATTTCCTTCAACATGTGAGATTCCGGCTGCTTCAACCTTGGCGCCATCCTTCATCTCAGTTAAAATCCGATCCCATTCCTTATGAAGGGCCTTTTTACCGCGTCCCTTCATAATAATGTGAATTTGACCATCGTAAACTTGAAGCATTACTTTAATGTTTAAGAGGTTTGAAAGAGCACCAGCAAATTTGCTTACCCGTCCACCTGCTACAAGGTTATCGAGATTATCAATGGCCAAGTAAAGCTTAGAATGAGCCAAAACATATTTCATCCGCTCAATAGCATCTTCAACGGAACCGCCATTTTCAATAACTTTAGCGGCTTCGATAATTTGAAAGGCCATTCCCCGGTCAGTGGTTTGACAATCATAAACAGTTACCTTTGTTTTAGTCATACCAGCAGCTTGTTCTGCAGCATGAACTGTTCCACTGATTGATTCCATCATGTTTACACAGAGAACTTCACTGCCATCTTCTCCAAGCTTATTGAAAGCATCAACAAACTTACCAATTGGTGGCTGAGAAGTCTTAGGCAGTGCTTTAGCATTTTTCATTAATTCTGGGAATTGATCATTAGTAATCGTTTCCCGTTCAACATATACAGTACCATCAATCATTACTGTTAATGGAACAACTGTAATATCGTATTTTTTGATTTCTTCTTCAGTTAAGCCTGCAGAAGAATCACAAACAATTTTAATCTTTCCCATGAAAATTCACTCTTCCTAGAAAATATTATGTTATAATTAATCTAGTCTTGAGAACTAGATGATAAGATTTCGATAACTATTATGATATGAATAATTGCTGTAGTCAATCTAATTATTTATTATTTAAGTATAGCAAAAGTAACAATAAAATTCATTGTTCTATTGGGCAGAAAGGACGCAAAAAATGAAACGAAAAAACATTGGACATTCTGTAGTAATTGAAATTGGCAATGCAATTACCCATGGTATCGGCTTCGGACTAGCCATTGCAGGATTAGTTTTCTTGATTATTCGCGCAGCACATACAGGGAGTCCCATGCGAATTGTCACGTTTACCATTTATGGAAGTATCCTTGTTCTTTTCTATCTTTTTTCTACTCTTTTTCACTCACTCTATTTCACAAAGGCACGCCATGTCTTTCAGGTATTCGACCACGATTTCATCTACATTTTAATTGCTGGTACTTATACCCCCTACTGTCTTGTTAGTATTCGTGGTTGGCAAGGATGGACTCTTTTTGGGGTTATTTGGTGTCTAGCAATCCTTGGAGTGATCTACAAGAGCATTTGGTTGAATAAGAAAAGTAACTGGTCTACATTCTTTTATGTCCTAATGGGATGGCTATGTCTGTTTGCTTTTTGGCCACTTTGGAAGGCACTTGGTCCTGTCGGTTTTGGACTTCTTTTAGCAGGAGGAGTGACTTTCACCATCGGCGCCCTATTCTATAGTCGGCCAACTCAATATACCCACTTAATTTGGCATATCTTTGTTTTGGCTGGAACAGCATTTATGTACTTTTCAATCTTATTTTTTGTTTAATTCCCAGGTTTCAAACCAACAACTAGTTTGACCATCTTCTTTAATTTCATCTCGATTAGTTAAATGCCATTGATCATAATTGATCGGTGGCATTTTTACATCTCCATCATAATGGCCATTAATAATCGTTCTTTCTAATTTATTAACGAGCGGCATCATTAATGAGAAAATGCGAGCTCCCCCGATAACATATACCTGACCATCTGGTAAGGCATCAATTAGCTGATCAAGCGTTTCAACATCGTGAACTACAGTTACATCTTCATTGGCAATTGCTTGATGGGTCAAGACAATATTTTGCCGATTTGGTAATGGCTTTCCGATCGAGTTATAAGTTTTTCTTCCCATAATAATCGGATGATTCATGGTTAGCTCCTTAAAATGAGCCATATCTGCTGGTACATGCCAAGGTAATCCATTATCTTTACCTATCCAGCCATCTAGATCTTCACCCCAGATAAAATTAACCTCTCGCATATTATCCTCCTTAATTAAACAGCAACTGGTGCCTTGATTGCTGGTTCATGAGTATAACCTTCAAGCTTTATATCGCTCATTTGGTATTCATCAATTGGCTTAGGTTCATCAGGCAGAATCAACTTAGGAGCTTCATGTGGAGTCCGTGATAATTGTTCTTTAACCTGATCAAGATGGTTCAAGTAAATATGTGCATCCCCTAATGTATGAACGAAGTCGCCAACTTCTAGCCCACACTGATGAGCAATCATATGGGTTAATAAAGCATAACTAGCGATGTTAAATGGTACACCAAGGAAAATATCAGCACTCCGCTGGTATAATTGGCAACTTAATTTACCATCATTTACATAGAACTGAAACATCGTATGACAAGGTGGTAATGCCATTGAAGGAACATCTTCAGGGTTCCATGCAGAGACGATCATCCGCCGAGAATCAGGCGTAGTCTTGATTTGGTGGATGACATTAGCAATTTGATCAATTGTTTCACCATTACTCGTCTTCCAATGACGCCACTGACTACCGTAAACTAATCCCAAATCACCATACTTTTTGGCAAAATCATCATCGCTCACAATCCGATCACAGAATTTTTGCTTTTCTTCAAGGTAAACCTTTTTAAATTCTGGATCTTTTAGCCACCGGTGTCCAAAGTCTGTCATATCTGGTCCATGATATTCATCACTTTCAACCCACTTTTTAAAGGCCCATTCATCCCAAATATGATTCTTGTGCTTCAACAAGAATTGGATATTTGTATCGCCACGAAGGAACCACAGCAATTCACTTTTAATTAAACCAAATGGGACCTTCTTAGTTGTTAAAATTGGAAAACCTTTTGAAAGATCAAAGCGCATTTGATAACCAAATACGGATCGTGTTCCAGTACCTGTCCGATCACTCTTTGTATGGCCGTTTTCTAGTACATAACGTGCCAAGTCCAAGTATTGTTGTTCATTTTCGTTAATAGCCATTGCTAATTCCTACTCCTTCTATTCAACATAATTACTCAAATATTCCCACCGAGCAGTCTTTTCATCAATATCTTTTTTGACTTGATCAAGCTTCTTTTGTAATTCAGCCAGCTTTTGGTAATTGTCTGAAGATTCTGCCATTTGACTTTCAATTGCCTTTCGTTGACTATCAAGCTTATCCAGATCATCGTCAATATGATCCCACTCTAATTTTTCAGCATAGGTTAGCTTTGTCTTTTCTTTCTTATTATCATTTTCTTGCTTCTTAGGAGTACTTTGCTCTTTTTTAGCAATTTTCTTTTGCCGCTGTTCCTCTTCTTCCTGCTTCTTTTCATCTGCGAGGTAATCGGTAAAGCGTCCTGTATAACGTTTGATATCACCATTACCACGGAAAATAAGCAAGTTGTCAGCGACCTTATCAAGGAAGTATCGATCGTGTGAAACAGTGATTACCGTTCCTGCAAAGTTATCCAGATAATCTTCAAGAACGGTT
The DNA here is from genome assembly GCA_018883805.1 of Candidatus Limosilactobacillus merdavium. Taxonomy (GTDB): domain Bacteria; phylum Bacillota; class Bacilli; order Lactobacillales; family Lactobacillaceae; genus Limosilactobacillus; species Limosilactobacillus merdavium. Next base: position 11,644 of record JAHLFK010000012.1, read on the forward strand.
AATGTCCCAATGTCTAAATCATTTGTAGGTTCATCAAGAAGAAGAACATTAGGTTGTTGCATTAGGATCTTCAAAAGGTATAGGCGCCGCTTTTCACCACCAGACAACTTCCTAATTAACGTTCCATGCATGAAACGAGGGAATAGGAACTGTTCAAGTAGTTGCGTAACACTAAGCTTATTGCCATCCTTATCAGTTACGTTTTCAGCAATTTCGCTTAAGAAACTAATCATCCGCTTACTATCATCAATTCCTTCAGTTTGCTGAGTGTAGTAACCAATTTTAACCGTTTCACCAATTTTCAAAACACCACTATCTAGAGGGATCCGTTGTGCAATCACATTTAACAAACTTGTTTTACCTGCACCATTTTCTCCGGTAATTCCAATTCGATCACCAGCTTGTACCAGCCAATCAAAATCTTTGAGAATTCGGTGATCACCAAGAGTCAAGTTGGCTCCCTTAAATTTAATTACATCATTTCCTAGTCTTTGTGAACCAAGGTTAATTGAAATATCTTCGTCCGTCTTTAAGTTACCAATCTTGTTTTCCAAATCATGGAAACGATTAATTCTTCCCTTTTGCTTGGTTGAACGGGCTTTTGCTCCAGTTCTCATCCATGCTAGTTCTTTTTTATATAACTGCTGGTTCTTCCGTTCAGTGTCCTTAGCTAGCTCAACACGCTCAGCCTTTTGCCGGACGAAATCTTGGTAATTGCCATCATAATGGTATAAGTGACCAAATGACAATTCCCAAATATGATTAGTAACCTGATCAAGGAAGTAGCGATCATGAGTAACTAGTAATACTGCACCCTTATATGAAGCTAGGAAGTCTTGCAGCCAGATAATCGAATCAAGGTCCAAGTGGTTCGTCGGTTCATCCAATAATAATAAATCAGGATGTTGAATTAATACCTGCGCAAGACCAATCCGCTTTTGCTGCCCACCTGAGAGCTCACCTACTTTTTGACTAACATTTTTGATCTTTAATTGGGTAAGAATTGTCTTAACTCGACTATCAGCTTCCCAAGCGTCTTCTTGATCCATCTTCGCTTGCATCTTAGTATATTTATCCATCGCTTGAGAATCTTCTGGGTGATTGCTAAAGCGATCTAAAGCTAATTCGTATTCACGAATAGTCTTAAAGACCGGCTGATCACCTTCAAAGATTGCATCCATAATTGTTTTATTTGGATCAAGGTCTGGTTGCTGTTGCAAATAGCCAATTGTGTAATCATTAGGAGTGGTAACTGTACCCTTTTCTGGACTAGTTCGTTTACTAATAACATTAAGGAGGCTAGTTTTACCACTACCATTAACCCCAATTAGACCAATTCTGTCGTTTTCATTAATTGTGAAGGAAATATTATCGAATAACGTTTTTTCGCCGTAAGTACTCGTTAATCCTTCAGCCTGCATTGTTTGCATTCTCTTTATCCCTCTTTTTCGATTCTCTTAGCTTCTTCCACCAATGCTGATTGTGTATTAGCCAATTCACCATTAACAACTTGATTTACTAGCATATTTAAAATTTTACCTAACAGCGGCCCAGGTTTAATGCCAGCTTCTTTCATTAAAATTCCACCATTCACTGCTAAGTCGTTCTTAGTTTTAATTGGGAGAGAATCATATTTGTCTTTTAATTTTCGATCTGGAACTGCCCATCCATATAGCTTAGCAACCTGGTTCGCATCTTTAACGGCCTTTTCACCAGCATTAAATAACGTCATCGGTTCCAATTTCTGATTATGAAGACCATGAATAACAGGAAGAGTCTTCTTAACATCAACTATTAAATTATTCGATGTCTTCCACTTTTTCAAGAATCCACTAACTCCGCGTGTATCCATTCCCAATTGAATAGCAATGACCGCCCAAGCTTGTTCAACATTCTCAATTTGCCAGTTATTTAATAAAAGAAGGCCACTTAACTTTTGCTTTTGCTCCTTCAATTCAGGGCAGTATTGATAGAGTCCAGTTTCAATAAAATCACGAAGTCCAGCGACCGGATTTTGTCCCATCAAGAGTTTTTCAAATTCTACCCGAATACGTTCAACAGCAATCTTTTCCAATAATGGAGCATTATTTTTTATTCCTTGTAGTGTTTCCGTAGAGATAACGAAGTCCAACTTACTTGCAAACCGAACTGCTCTCATCATCCGTAATGCATCTTCATGGAAGCGTTCATTGGGATCTCCAACAGCCTTAATTAAATGCTTCTTCAAGTCACCTAGGCCATCAAATAGATCAACCACTTCACCATTTTCTCGTAACGCAAGAGCATTAATGGTAAAATCACGGCGTTTTAGGTCTTCGCTTAATGACCGGACAAATGTTACCTTATCTGGTCGACGATAATCCTGATATCCTGATTCAGTTCGAAAGGTGGTCGTTTCGTAGCCAGTTCCATGATCAAGGATCATCACTGTACCATGCTCAATTCCAGTATCAACGGTCCGCTTAAAAATTGATTTTATTTCGCTTGGATAAGCACTCGTAGCAATATCAATGTCATGAATTGAATCGCCAAGAATCGTATCACGAACACAGCCGCCAACAAAGTATGCTTCGAATCCAGCATCTTCGATCTTTTGTAAAACCGGTCTTGCTGGTTCAAAAATTGCTGGTAAATGTTTGATGATCATTTAATCAAGTCCTTCTTTTTTAATCAACATTGATTATAGCAAATCTGGCAACTTAGTGTGAACCGTTGTGGTTTGTTTTTCTTTTTGCGTGTTTTGTTTTATAATTTAGTTAAAGTAAATATCTGCTTTTTAAGGAGAATTTAAAAATGCACTACCCTTATCAAGATCGTTTTCAATTATTTCTAACTCAACAACATTTAGCACCCTTAACAATCAAAACTTACGACGCCACTTTGACACACTTCTTTAATTTTCTGATTGCTAACCGGCCCGAATTTGCTGCTGATCCACAGTTACACAATCTATCGGAAGCTGATGTCCGTGCCTTTTTAACATCACTAAAAGAAGATCAAAAGATTACATTAAGCACATATAACAAGAGTCTTTCCCACCTCAATCGTTATTTCCGTTACCTCTTTACTCATAAGCTCATTAAGATTTACCCTACTTTAACAATCCATGGCAAAGCTACCAGTACAAATAAACGCTTAACGACTAAATGGCTAGCTAAATTACCGGAAATACTTGCAGATAACCACCTACATTTTTATACCCGTCTTACCCTTTTCCTTTCTAGTCGCGGTTATACCGTAAGTGAATTTCTTGCTCCCGGATTTGAAAGCATTTGGAATCACCTGCAAACCAATAGTAATGTTGAAAAGCAATTCATTAAGGAGTTTAACCAGTTCATTAAGCCACTTCAAGAACAGCAAAAATCCCCACAGATATTCCTCAAGCAACGATATTCACCTGATAATCCGGGCCTATCAAATGCCGGACTCCACAAATATTTAAGACGTGATGAATCTTATTTAGGTTTTAATTTAGCACCTAAATACCTTCATCAGGCATTTGTCATTTATGAATTAAGCCAGCACCCTGACTTATCTGATGCAGAATTAATGACGAAGTTGCGATTAGATCCGGCTTCATTGCTGTATTATCAACGAGAGATGCTTAAAAATAACATTTAAGCCCTGTTGCGCTTCACAGCATAAATATATAAATAAGCCTGAAATATGCGGCTAGAACCGTCTATTTCAGGCTTATTACGTATTAATTTATTTGGGAGGAAGATCCCATTATTTGGCAATCCTAAAATTCTTCGTATTCATCCAGTAACGCTTGCATCTCATCATCAGTTGGTACTAAGTCAAGATAGTGTTTCAATTCATCAAGCATCTGCTCTGTATTACCAGATTCGCGATAGAAGTTAACCAATTCCTTAAGAAAGGTTGGGTTCTCACTATAAGCAACGAGGGCATCTTGATAATACTTAGCAGCTAAGTCAAATTTCTCTAGATTTTGGTATGAGCGAGCAAGATTCCAGTCAATTTGGGGATCAACTTCATCTTCCTTAACAAGCGGCTCCAAAAGCTTAACGTTAGCTTCATCATCATGCAAATGAAGTAAAAAGTTGCTATATTCCAAAGTAATCGTCAAATTATCTGGATCAAGCTCATGTGCCTTGCTCAAATATTCATTCATTAATTTGTTATTGCCAAGATGACTTGTTACTTCCGCAGCTTGGGCATAGAGGCGTGGATTATATTGATCAACCCCTAAACCTTCTTGGAGGGTCTGTAATGCTTGTTGGAACTTATTTTGCTTAACATAGGCTTTTGCTAATTCTGGATAAGCTGAAGCATATTGTGCGTCATCCTTAATTAATTCATTGAAAGTCTTAATGGCATCATCAACATTACCTAGTTCTAGTTCAGTTAAACCCGTCTGGAAACGAATATCACTGGTTTGATATTGCGGGTTAACTTGCTTCAGATATCCTAAAGCTTGTTTATATTGCCCACTTTGCGCATATGAAATTCCAAGCCGTCCTGCTATATCGACTTTTGCAAACTCAGTGTATCCATTACGGATTAAGTCAAAGTAATATTGAATTGCTTCGTCGAAATGACTTGTCATGAAATAAAACTCACCGAGAGCAAACTGAACTGCTGGTTCATCTGGTGCGATTTGATAAGCCTCTTTCAACTTTTCTTCAGTAACTTCATACTCATTTTCAGTTTGGTAGAGGTCAGCAGCAACCAACAAGGATTGGAGGTAAGCATCAGAATCCGGATGGACTTGAGCAAGATACGATAATGCCTCATCATTATGACCCTCATTAATCGCAATCTCAGCTAAGTTCACCCGTAATTCGTCCTCTTCAGGATACTTTGATAACAAATGAAGGTATGCTTGACGTGCTTGTTGCAAGAACCCCATCCCATAGAGCTCTTCGGCCAAGCTAAAGATCATATCATCATCATCTTTAGCTAATGCCTCTTTAAAAGACTGTTGTGCTGCTGGCATCTGTCCAGCTTGAATTTGCTCTAACATTTTTTCAGAATAGGTCATTATATTCCCCCTCTTACATTGCAACAATTATCTTAGCATATTTGGATTAAAAACTGCACAAAAAAAGACTGTGAACAGTTAAGTCACAGTCTCATATTTATCAAGTAATTCAAAATTACTTAACAGCATCCTTTAAAGCTTTACCAGGCTTAAATGCTGGTACCTTGCTTGCAGGGATTTGGATTTCTTGACCAGTTTGTGGGTTACGACCCTTACGAGCAGCACGTTGACGTACTTCGAAGTTACCGAAACCGATCAATTGAACCTTTTCGCCCTTAGCTAATGATGCTTGGATTGAACTAAATACTGCATCAACTGCAGCAGTTGCATCCTTCTTAGTTAAACCTGTTGCGGTTGCAACATTACTTACTAATTCTGCTTTGTTAGCCATTGAATTTCACCTCCAACATTTAACACGATCAAAATAGGTGATCACGTCAATGAATGAATGTTAATTTTGAGTGGTCCAAAATTAACGAAACATACGAAGAACTCGTATAATTTCATTGTTAAGATTAGCATAGTGAAACCTTGATGACAAGCGGTTTATAGGCTTTTTCATCCTTTTTTCAGAATTTTACAACTAAATCAATAAAATTTACTGCCGCTTCCGTTTAATAAGGTGAATTGGGGTCCCACTGAAGTCAAATGCTTGTCTAATTTGGTTTTCTAAATACCGTTGATATGAGAAATGCATTAGATCTGGATCATTAACAAAAATGACAAAGGTAGGCGGTTGAACTGCCACTTGTGTTCCATAGTAAACCCGTAATCGCCGACCATTTTGTGTAGGCGTAGGATTAGCAGCAAGTGCATCCATTAACACATCATTAAGAACCGCTGACTGAATCCGCCGCTTACTATGATCGTATGCATCCTCAATCATCTTTGGTAATTGATTAAGTCGTTGCTTGGTTTTTGCTGAGACAAAAACAATCGGCGCATAACTTAAATACTGGAACTCATTCCGGATCAATGTCGTAAAATCTGTCATTGTCCGGTGATCCTTATTCTTGATTGTATCCCACTTGTTAACAACAATAATAACCGCGCATCCTGCCTCATGGGCATAACCGGCGATATGCTTATCAAGTTCACGAATACCTTCATCTGCGTTTAAAACAACTAAGACAACGTCACTATCGTCAATTGCCCGCATTGAGCGCATTAAAGAATAACGTTCAGTATTCTCGTAAATTTTTCCTTTTTTCCGAATTCCCGCCGTATCAATCATCGTGAATTCACGACCATCTTGGGAAGTAAACCGGGTATTAATCGCATCCCGTGTTGTCCCTGCAACATTAGAAACAATTACCCGATCCTCTCCAAGCATCGCATTAACAATCGATGACTTACCAACATTTGGCCGACCGATAAGGCTAAAGTGAATAGTCCCATCATCTTCATTATCTGCAGTCTCAGGAAAATGGTTAATAACAGCATCAAGCAAGTCACCGACACCAACACCATGAACTCCAGAAACCGGATAAGGTTCACCAAGTCCTAGTGAATAGAAATCATAGACATCACTGCGCCGTTCTGGATTATCTACTTTATTAACTGCCAAAATTACTGGTTTGTTTGACCGATAGAGGATCCGTGCCACTTGTTCATCAGCATCGGTTACTCCATTTTCAATATCAGCTACGAGAACAATTACATCAGCTTCATCAATTGCAACTTCGGCTTGTTGACGGATCTGCGTAATTAATGGTTGATCAGAAATTTCAATTCCACCGGTGTCGATCAAGTTGAAGTTCTTCCCGAGCCATTCAGCATGGGCGTAAATCCGATCCCGAGTAACACCAGGAGTATCTTCAACAATTGAAATCCGTTCACCAGCAATCCGGTTAAAAAGTGTTGATTTACCAACATTTGGCCGACCGACAATTGCAACTACTGGATTGGCCATTTTTACACCTTCTTTCGATTTAGTAGAAAGAAAAAGAGTATGACGATAAATGTCATACCCCTTTCTAATTAATTATTAAGTCCTGATTACTTCAAGCCCTTTAATTGATCACCAATTAAGTCACCCATTGAGAAGCCACTTTCTTCTTCAGGGGCGTTGTTCATGAAGTTACGGTTGTTGTTACGACGTGGACGACGACGACCACGGTTTTCGTTACCGTTATCTTCATCCTTTGGACGTTCTTCAAGAGCCTTCATGGATAAACCAAGACGTTGACGTTCAGGGTCAACATTCAAGACCTTAACCTTAACTTCTTGACCAGGCTTCAATACATCAGCTGGTGTAGCAATGTGCTTGTGTGAGATTTGGGAAATGTGAACCAAACCTTCAACACCAGGGAAGACTTCAACAAAGGCACCGAAACTGGTTAACCGCTTTACAGTACCAGTAAGTGTACTACCTTCTGGAGCCTTTTCTTCGATGTTATCCCATGGTCCAGGTAATGTTTGCTTAATTGAAAGTGAAATCCGTTCACGTTCAGGATCAACGCTTAATACCTTAACCTTAACATCTTGACCTGCTTCCAATACATCTGAAGGCTTGTCAACATGATCGTATGAAATTTCAGATACGTGAACTAAACCATCAACACCACCGAGGTCGATGAAGGCACCGAAGTTAGTCATCCGAGCAACCTTACCTTCAACAACATCTCCTGGTTGAAGCTTAGCAAAGATTTCCTTAGCTGCTTCTTCGTGTTGAGCTTGAACAACTTCCTTGTGAGAAAGGATAAGACGGTTTTCACTAGGTTCGATTTCAATAATCTTAAATTCAAGTTCTTGACCCTTAAATTGGTTCAAGTCTTCTACGTAGTGATCAGTAATCATTGAAGCAGGGACGAAGCCACGTACTCCGGCATCAACTACTAAGCCACCCTTAACAGCTTGGGTAACCTTAGCTGTAATGTGTTCACCAGCATCGAACTTCTTTTGAATGTCATCCCATACCTTACGAGCTTCGAGACGACGGTGTGAAAGTAAGTAGCTACCATTTTCCTTGTCGTTACCAATCTTGGAAATAACTACTAAGTCAAGTTCGTCACCGACTTTAACTGCATCATTGATGTCTTCAACTGGCTTGGTTGATAAT
>JAHLFK010000013.1 GCA_018883805.1 Candidatus Limosilactobacillus merdavium
TCATTTTACCGAGAAGGTTGTTTTGTTTATGTTGATGAGCAATAAAATAGTCCCTATCCTAAGTTCTTTGTATAATTCAATTAGCAACAGAAGTGAGGAGGGCTTTAAATGAATAAAGATGAATTAAAACAACGACTAACCCCAATCCAATATGCTGTCACCCAAGAGGCCGCAACTGAGCGCCAATTTACTGGCAAGTACGATCATTTTAATGAACCGGGAATTTATGTTGATGTAGTCAGCGGCGAACCACTGTTTTCATCATTAGATAAATATGATTCTGGTTGTGGTTGGCCTGCCTTTACAAAACCAATTGAAAAACGAATCCTTAAAGAAAAGCGCGATCAATCATTTGGGATGGAACGTACAGAGGTAAGAAGTAAGGAAGCAGACTCTCATTTGGGTCACGTATTTACTGATGGCCCAGTTGATCGTGGCGGTCTACGGTATTGCATTAATTCAGCTGCTCTTCGGTTTATCCCAGTTGATAAGCTAGAAGAATCCGGTTATGGAAAATATTTAAAACTATTTGAATAATCTATTATGAAACCCACCAGAATCTTAGTTTAATCATGATTCTGGTGGGTTTAATTTACTTCTTTTCAATTTTAGAAAGGTGTTCGTTTAATTTTTGCAGTTCAGTTCGTAATTCTTGATTTTCCTTTTCAATTTTATCCAGTTTATCCTGGACCTGGTTATTGTCTTCTTGAGAAAAGTAATCAGTGATCGTCCCTGTGATTACCCCAATCAAACCAATACCGACTAACATTAACAATACACCAGCAATTCGTCCGATGGTAGTCGTTGGCGAAACGTCCCCGTAACCAACTGTCGAAGCGGTTGTGATCGCCCACCATAGTGCAGTTGAAAAGTGAGTTCCTTCAGAGGTGCTATACATTGAAGCAGAGATTAGGAGAACCCCACAGGTAACATAGATATAGTAAAGCAGTCCATCCTTTTCAATAAATCGATTTAGACGGCCTGTTAAACCAACCAACCGGACTAAACGAAGAAGGGTGAATAATCGCCCAATTCGATTCCACCGAAAGATCCATGAAAGACCACTTGCAGGGATAATCGATAGGAGGTCAAAAATATTTTTCTTAAAAAATTTCTTCTTATCTTTTGCCAAATATAGGCGAGTAAAGTAATCGATCGTAAAAATAATTAAGATTGCATTATTAACCGAACGGAATGGCTCTTGATCGATATTAAGCTCATGAGCGAAGTCAAATGCAATTAAGAGAATTGAGATGACCGCTAGAAGGGCCATCGTCAGAAGATATAGAATATATGCTTGTCGTTTCAATTTTATTCGACTTCCTTATTACTACATTGAGCGGTTTAATAATTGTTTAGTTACTTTCTTTAGTAGCTTTTGTGTAGCACTCTTTGGCAGTTCGTCGATTAATTGAAGCGCCTTGTTGGTAAACTTACCGGCCAATTGGTGGGCTTTTTCAACACCACCATATTTATTAACTAGCTTTTGCACGGCTTCAGTATCAGCTACTGTCATGTCTTGCTTTTTATCAAGGTAAGGTTTGAATGCTTCTTGATGATCTTTAAGTACCAATAGAAGTGGTAAGGAGTAAACTCCAGTAGCGAGATCTTCAAGAATTGGTTTGTTCAGTTTCTCGTTTGTTGAATAGTCCAACATATCATCTAAGATTTGGAAGGTAATCCCAACATTTTGCCCAATATGCTTTGCTAGATGAACAGTTCGCGCATCTGCACCGCCAAAATGGGCACCTTCTTGAGCGGCTAGACTGAAGAGAGTAGCGGTTTTACCGTTGATATTGCGATAGTATTCAAGAAGGGACTGTTGTTGGAATCGTTTATTCATTTGACCCAACTCGCCGGCAAGGATTTTTCGCATTGCCTGCGCATTGATGGTCAGGTAAGATGAATTACTCATTGTTTCAACTAATAAATCAAAGAATACTGTAAATAATAGATCGCCACTGTATACGGCTGTGTCCTTACCGAATGCAGCTTGAATACTTGGAGCACCACGCCGCTCTGGAGAATCGTCAATTACATCATCATGAATCAAGGTTGCCATATGAAGGATCTCAAGAGATGACGCAATTTTAATCAGCTTCTCACTATTCCATTCTTTTCCGCCAAGACGGGCAAAGGTGAGACAGAAAGCAGGACGGAGATATTTACCGCCCTTTGAAGCCATCTGGTGTAATGCTGATTGTAAATCATCGTTATTTACACTTATCCGTTGATTAATTAGTTGATTGACTTCTTCTAACGCGTTATTAAGTTGTGGATCACTACGGAAATAATGTTTGTCCATTGAATGATAATTCCTTTGTTATGGTGTACTATCATATTGTAACAATATTTTTAAAAGAATGGGAAGTATGAATGTGTCATTAGATGTCTTTTTAGAATTAGTTGAGATTAAAGCGAAGACTGCCAGCATTTTACCGATGCTTTTAGGAGTCTGCATGAGTGTTTATTATTATCATTCATTTAACCTCGTTAACTCAATTCTCTTCTTTATTGCAATGCTGCTTTTTAACATGGCCGTTGACATGATGGATAACTACAACGACTACAACCATGCAGTTGATACTGTTGATTATAAGCAAAACACTAATATCATTGGTCGGGAACATATCTCGCCAAAATTAGTATTAGGTTTAATTCTCGCCTTTAGTATCATTGCCGGATTGATGGGAATTTATCTTGTAACGCAAACTGGTCTGGCACTCCTTTGGATGGGGATCTTCTGTTTTGCTGTAGGGATCCTTTATTCATCCGGTCCTTTTGCCATGAATGGTTTGCCAGTTGGTGAATTCTTCTCTGGTTTCACCATGGGCTTCATGATTATGCTCATCTCGGTCTTCATTAACAGCAACGGCGATTTCAATTGGAACTGGGCTAACCTTCTAAAAATTTGGTTAGTTGCCTTGCCTTGCGAATTATGGATTTCTAACTTAATGCTAGCTAATAACATTTGTGATGCCCAAGAAGATGAAGATAATCATCGGCACACAATTATTCATTTTGTCGGTGTTGAGAACGGTTTGCGGAGTTTTGCTACTAAGAATGTTATTGCTTTTCTTGCAATCATCACCGCAGTTATGGCTCACCTTGCACCATGGACAATGCTTCTAACCCTATTGATTATTCCCTTTGTTGTTAAACAAACGAAGATTCTTTACCGTGAACAGGTTAAGAAGCGTACTTTCCCTTGTGCCGTCAAAATTCTCCTTGTAGGTTCTCTTGTTCAAGTAGTAACCTATGCGATTGGTATTTAAAAACAAGATGAATAAAGAGGCTGGAAAATTTTTCCAGCCTCTTTATTCATCTTGTTCTTTTATCCCAAAATGAAGCGCAGCGGCTCCAAAGTTTAATGGGGTGTAATTAACGTTTTTGAAGCCAACATTTTCCATCATTGTTGCCAATTTTTTAGCTGAAACGAATTGCTGACTAGTTTTCTGCAAGTATTGATAATCCTTAACCTGACCACCGGCGAGTTTTGCTAGGTAGGGGAATGCTTTGAAGTAAGCTTGCCAACCGATCTTGACTACTGGATTAGTTGGCTGAGACATTTCAAGAACCCCAAGCTGACCACCAGGCTTTAATACCCGATAGATTTCTGCCAAAGCCTTATTCGCATCAGGAACGTTTCTTAAACCAAAGCCAACAGTAACAATATCAAATGAATTGTCATCTAATGGCAGATCCATTGCATCCCCATTAATCAAAATTAGATTGGGAATCGTCCGCGTCTTCTCATTAGCAATTTTTAACATTGCATCATTGAAGTCAACTCCGGTAACCCGTCCTTGAGGCAAGCGGTCGGCTAAAGAAATTGCCAAGTCACCAGTACCACAACAAACATCAAGCGCTTTAACACCAGGTTTAAACTCAAGACCCGCTAAAAGTTTCTTCCGCCAAATCTTTTGTGTTCCTAAACTAATAACGTTATTCAGGCGGTCATAGTGCGGCGCAACCCGGGTAAACATTTGATTGACTTCTTCTTCATTTTTAAGATGATTCGTTTTTACCAATTGATTGTCCTCCTAATTTGCAGCTGACTTCTTTGCTTGGACTGATAAAACTAAAATGAAATTGAACAACAGAGTTAAGCCAGTAATCGCAAAAACCATTGGGTAGGATGAAAGGCCAGAGATTACTGAACCTAAGATAGAACCGAGAACACAACCGATTCCTTGGAATGACTGGTTATAAGAGAAGATCCGGCCAAAAGCTTCGATAGGAACGTCAAGGGTCAGTACAGTTTGGGTTGCTGGCATCAATGCGGCATTAGCTAGCCCGAGTAAGAATCGCCAGAATGCTAATGACCATGGTGAGTGAGTAAAGGTCATCGGAATAAAGAGGATGAAGGCAGTTAATAAGCCAACCCGCAAGACTTTTTCCGGACCAATTTGATCCATTGTGTGACCAACTTTAGAGGCCGCAATTAAAGTCCCGAGACCTGGAGTTGCGGCAACGATCCCCGCAACAAAGGCAATGTTGCCTTGATCATGCATTAACTCCTTAACATACAAGGAAATAATTGGGTCGATTGACATTGTCGATGAAGTGACAATCATTGTGGTGATGAACATGGTAAAAATCAGCCGGGGATTCTGAATTTCAGCGATGATTTCTTTCATTGGCTTCATAGCTTCCCGTTGGATTGGCTTAAAGTGTTCAACGGTCAGGAGCCAAGTTGAAAGGAATACTAGAAACATTAATCCGCCAGTAATAAAGAAGGGGATTCGGTAGCCGAATGCACCGGATAATGCACCACCGAGCAGGGGACCAACTAAGTTACCAGCGATTCCTGCAGTTGTCATTGCGGACATTACCCAACCAGATTTACTATGTGGAGTTTCACCAGCCATCATCGCTGTAGCGTTGTTAATGTAACCGGAAAAAGCACCCTGTAAAAACCGCATCCCGATAATCATCCAGACGCTCCGGGAAAGGCCAGTAATGAAGATGGTACAAGCCATCACACCAGAAGCCCGCATACACATTAATTTTCGTCCCTTCTGGTCAGCCAAACTTCCCCATAGCGGAGATACAGCTGCCTGACTAACGAAGGTGGCTCCAAATGCTAGTCCAGAATATAGGTTTAATTGGAAACGACTAAAGTTCCCAGGTTCATTAATAAATAGTGATACAAAGGGCATTGTCATGGAATAGCCCATTCCAGTAATAAAGGCCCCTAACCAAAGGGTATAGAAAGTTTTGTGCCATCGAGCCGATAAGCCGTTGACCATCGAAAAAACATCTTCTTTCTCAATTCTCAATAATAGCAGCTGTTAACGTGAAGGGTTAACATAAGGTATTTTTAAAATAGTAATTATTCACCTAATTTTTCTATGCCTTTTTCATTCCCATATAACGCCAAAAACTAAGTAACATCAAAATAACCATGATTACAGTTGTCCACATCCCATAACGGATCCCAGTTACAAGTGAAGCTGGTGTGTTCGCAATCACAACACAGAGGGTAACTGAAACTGCCCCAAAGACTTGACGAAGAGTATTATTTAGCGCAGTCCCATGACTATTTTCAGTCTGACTCAAATCAGAGAATGCCTCAGAAAGCGCTGGACTGAAGACAAAGGCATTTCCGATCATCCGGAAGGTATACGCAATGGTTAATCCGGCAACTGATGAATGCTGGTTAACCATCACTAGTGGAATAGATGAAATTAACATAATAATCGCACCAATTGTAATTAACCATTTTGGACCATATTGATCATACCAGCGACCAACGAATGAAGCGGCGATCGCATTACAAATTGCTCCTGGTAAGAGGATTAAACCAGAAAGAAAGCTTCCCATGCCGATAATTTTTTCGGTATAAATTGGCATCAATTGCTCAGTCCCTAAAAGAACCATGAAGGCAAAAATGCCGACCAGTGTCATCCACCGGAACGAAGGGTAAGTAAATATTTGAACCTTTAACATTGGGTTTTTAAGGTGGAGTTGGCGCTTAGTAAATACGGCAATGATTAAAAGACCGCTGACTAACATTAACAGGCCATACCATAAGTTAATTTGGAAGACGGTTAAACTGCCGAGCGCCAGGGCAGAACCAACTAAGGAAATTAAAACTGAGATGTAGTCAATCTTAATTGGTCGTGGGGTAGAAAAGTTTGGTAATTTAAAATAACCAACAATAAATGCCAAGAGCATGAAAGGAAGGACAAGGATGAATAACCACCGCCATGGCAGAAATTCAAGAATTAATCCCGAAATTGTTGGCCCAATCGCTGGTGCAGCGGAAATAACCAAGCTTGAAAGCCCCAGAATCGAACCTCGCTTTTCAATTGGATAAATTGAAATCATTGTGGTCATCTGGAATGTCATTAGCATCCCACTAGCACATGCCTGAACTAACCGTGCAATCAGTAGACTAGCAAAGTTGGTAGCGAAACACCCAATCAAGGTTCCAATAATAAAGGTACCAATTATCCCGATAAAGACATGGCGGTTGCTGAATTTTTCATACATATTGGATGAAAGTGGGGTGACAATCCCAATAATTAATGTATAGCCAGTGGTTAACCATTGAACAGCATTTAAGGAAACTTTGAGATCCCCTTGAATAACAGGCAAGGCTGTTACCATCATTGTTTGGCTCGCAAGGCTAATAAAACATGAACCGAGCAGGACCGCCGTCACGATCTTCCGAACACGCTGACTAATTTCTGTATCTTGATGCAATTACAATCTCTGCTATATAAAATATGGAATTAAGTAGAATTTAACGAATTTTCTGCCTAACAAGAAAGTAATATAGCTTTTCCTTTCTTAATTTTATTTACTACCGTTAACATCGGTATTCCCATATCCTAACTCAAGGGTAATGACATTGACCGACTCTGATAGCTTAAGGGTGTAGCCCACCCCGTCATTTTTATGATAATTGTAATAAATTCTGGACAGCATTTTCGTCTCTGTCCATCACTGCACCACACTGGTAACATACATATTCATTATGCTTAGTGTGGTGTTTTTTGTTTCCTTGAAGGGTTATCTTTTCATCGCCTTTTTTAACATAACCACATAGAGAACAGCGCTGTGTGCTTGGATAATGTTGATCGGCCAGAATTAATTTTCTGCCATACCAATCACACTTATAAGATAATACTTGCCTAAAGTAACCAAACATTGACCGTTGTAGTCCCTTTGACGCAACATGACTCATTTGCATTTGCTTAACCGCCAAATCTTCAACCACGATAGTGTCATTATGATTAATTAGCTGAGTCGTAAACTTTTGAATCAGATCATGCTGGATATTAGCTACTCGGTGATAATCACGTTGTAACTTGGCTCTCGTTACTTGATAATTATTCGACTTAGTAGCTTGTCTTCCATTAACTTCACGCTTACGTGCTAATTGACGTTGATAATGTTTGATGCGAGAATACAAGAACTGTAAATGTTCAGGTAATGTATTAATCTTATGCTTAGGCGTATTGAAATGACCAACATTAACATCAACTGCGGTTTTTCTACCCGTCTGTGGTTTAGTGATCATGTTTGTTTCAAACGGTAACACAGCCCAATATTTACCATTCTCACGAAAAATTGAGACAACCTTAAGTTCACCGTCTAAAGATTTTGCCCCTTTAACTCTTATATCAAACCAATTCTTTGTGCCTTTGGGCTTATCTAATCGAAGCATACCATGGATAATCTTTGCCCGGTCGGTTTTGAAGCCTTGACGAGGCGCCTTCTTCGACTTAAATTGTGGTTTACCCCAATCAGGCTGAGCTTTATTAAAGAAGTTTTTCCAGGCCTTTCCAAGGTCAGAAATAGCTAATTGTAGACAACGAGCAGAAAAATTATATTGCCAGTCGGCTTTGTTGTACACCAACTCATTTCTAACTTTCCGTTCGTTCGGTTGTAATTTCTTATTACCTAAAATGCACGATTCATCGTACATATCATTCCATAAAGCTAGGCCTTGGTTCCAACAATAGCGACGGTAATCGCAAAGATTATCTAGACGTTCGCACATTATTCTATTGGGATATAATCTAACCTTTTCGGTTCTAATCATCGTACTTACCACCCTTTAACGATTGATCTTGTTTGAGCTTATTCTTGTACTTTCGTAATCCATACAAACGATAGGAAAATACCTGAATAATACTAATTAAATCGTCAACCATTTCTTTGTCGGGACTAGTGTCAGGATTGTTAGGTACAATAATTTTCGCCCCATTATTTGACAAAAACGTTTAAAACATTCATAACCAAAACGAATAAACGCAATCTGATTAGTTAGATCGTCTTTCTGACCATACGTAGGAACTCTTGCATAAGCAACATTCTTTCGTTGATCTTTTTTTCCTTCGTCAGACGATTGAGCAATATACCGAAGATATTGCTCTTCAGTATAATATCTTCTATTAGCAGGTGTTCGATAAACCTCCAGGATTGATTCCTTTATTATCCTATTTCTGTAATGTTTTAACAGTTACACCAAGACGTTCTGCCTTAGCATTGCCACAATAACCACTCCATATTTATTTCTTATGGTTATTATAGTGTACTATTATTCTATGTTATTCTATATTTTCATCAACAGTTATTTCCTCCCTATTAGATTTACCTAAATAGTTTAACATGGCATGTCAAATCAAATCCTGCTTCTTTTTTGGATTCTTTGGTACAATCGTATTTAGATAATGAACGAAAAGAGAGGACACAAGTTTATGAAAACGCGGATCGCAATCTTTTCTGACGTTCATGGTAATTTAAGTGCCATGCGGGCAATGTACCGTGATAGTCGGGAACAACACGTGGATCAATACTGGTTTGTTGGTGATCTTCTTATGCCAGGTCCAAGTGTTGATAAAATTTGGCAATTATTAAAAATTATCAATCCAACAGTGATCGTTCGCGGAAACTGGGATGACCTGGTAGTTAATGGTGTTCGTGGGCGGATTGATGTTCAATATCCTTCACACATTTATTTCGCCCGTCTAGCTCAATATGTCGGGGAAAACGCACCACGGGGGATGGTTGACGAAATCGCTAGTTGGCCATTGCATGTCACAAAAAAGGTTGGCCCATTAACCTTTGGAATTTCTCATAATTTACCTTGGCTTAACATGGGACAAGCACTTTTTCCAACCCAATCGACAAAGAACTTTGATCAAGTCTTTACACCAGCTAATCCACCGATCGATGTTGCGATCTATGCCCATGTCCACCATGAAATTATGCGGTATGCTAGCGATGAACGGATTATAATGAATCCTGGAGCTGTCGGTGAGCCGTTTAATGGTTGGGAGAAATTGCAAAAAGATATGCGAGCCCACTATTTAGTGATAGAGGTTGATGATCTGGGGATGGCATCGGTAAACTTCCGTCATGTTGCCTATGACCGTGAAGCAGAGAAGACGATTGCCGATCAGTCAGCTGTTCCGTATGTTGAGCTATACGATCTAATGATGCATACCGGTAAAGCCTATACTCACGACCCGGAAAAGTTAACCAAGCTCAATCAGAAATACGGTTACGCAAGCCAGTATTTAGACTACTGTAAACGAATTGGTCAAAATTAGTCAAAAAAGTTCTTGCTATACTTATAAAAAGTTAGTATAATGATTATTGGAGAATTATTCATTCGCAAATGTTAATTATTATATATAAGCCGATCCTTGGCTTATCGAAGCAGAACACTTTAGGCATCTGTACTACAAAATAACAAAAAAGGAGAGCTTTAATTAATGGCAAAGAAGTCAAAAATCGCTAAGTTAAAACACCAAGAAGCATTAGTTAAGAAGTACGCAGACAAGCGGAAGCAATTAAAAGCTCAAGGCGATTACATTGCTTTATCAAAATTGCCTCGTAATTCCAGTCCTGTACGTTTACACAACCGTGATCGTTATGATGGTCGTCCTCATGCTTACATGCGTAAGTTTGGAATGTCCCGTCTTACTTTCCGGGAACTTGCACACAAGGGTCAAATCCCTGGTGTACGGAAGGCTAGTTGGTAAAATTCTAACTGCTTTCTAGTCATAAATAATTAATTATTGCAGCTAATTTAGGTTGATCTTTCCTAAGTTAGCTGCTTTTTTTGATTTATCAATCTTTATTTAAAATAATTCTAAATAAGCCTTGATCTTAGATTTTAATCGGTTATACTATAGGTGTAGTTGAGAATGATTCTAAATAAGGAGAGGGTTTTATGATGAATTTTATTGGTCACGAAATTGATGATTTCAAGGTAAATGCATATCAAGATGGTAAGACCAAGGAAGTTACCAAGAAAGACGTCTTAGGCAAGTGGAGTATCTTCTTCTTCTATCCAGCAGACTTCTCATTTGTTTGCCCAACTGAACTGGAAGCTCTTCAAGATAAGTACGAAGACTTCAAGAAAGCTAATGCAGACATTTACTCAGTTTCTGAAGATACTGAATTTGTCCACAAGGCATGGGCAGAAGCTTCAGAAAAGATTGGTAAGATTAAGTACAACATGTTAGCCGATCCTGCTGGTAAGTTAGCCCGGATGTTTGATGTCTTAGATGAAGATGCTGGCCAAGCTTACCGTGGTGTATTTATCGTTGACCCAGATGGCAAGATCCAATCCTACACTATTAACAACATGGGTATCGGTCGGAGTGCCGATGAGATTTTACGGACTCTCCAAGCTGCTCAATTTGTTCGTGAACATGGCGATCGTGTTTGCCCAGCAAACTGGAAGCCAGGTCAAGATTCAATTAAGCCAAGCTTAGACCTTGTTGGTAAGCTTTAATTAATAGGAGGAAAATCCGATGAGTGAGCATATCTATGATTTGATCATCATCGGTGCTGGGCCAGCTGGATTAACAGCTGGCCTTTATGCTGGTCGGGCAACTCTCGATACTTTAATCCTTGAAGGAAACAGTGTCGGGGGACAAGTAACAACTACTTCTGTTGTTTACA
The DNA here is from genome assembly GCA_018883805.1 of Candidatus Limosilactobacillus merdavium. GTDB lineage: Bacteria > Bacillota > Bacilli > Lactobacillales > Lactobacillaceae > Limosilactobacillus > Limosilactobacillus merdavium. The sequence goes on from JAHLFK010000013.1 coordinate 10,933, forward strand.
ATTATCCTGGCGTAGCAAAGGTTGATGGCACCGAATTGATGAATAAGATGCAAAAACAAGTTGCTGATTTTGGTGTTGAAATTAAGCATGCCGATGTTGCCAAATACGATAACTTAACAGCTGGTGTTAAGAGCGTAATTGATGCAAACGGTCAAGAGTACCAAGCACGGAGTATTATTATTGCTGGCGGTGCTAACCCAAAGAAAGTCGGCTTCCCTGGTGAAGATCAATTCCGTGGTCGGGGAGTAGCTTACTGTTCAACTTGTGATGGTGAACTCTTTACTGGTTTGCAAATCTTCGTTGTCGGTGGCGGCTATGCAGCAGCTGAAGAAGCTGATTATCTGAGTCGGTTTGGGAAGCACGTAACTGTTTTGGTTCGTGGTGATCACTTTACCTGCCCACCGTTGATTGCCTCACGGGCTTTGGATAATCCAAAGGTCAGCATCATGTACAACACTGAAGTTGAAAGCGTCAGTGGTGATGATTACCTAACAGAAGCAACCCTTGTAAATAATAAGACTGGTGAAAAGACCGTTTATCACGTTGATGAAGGCGATCAAACCTTTGGAATGTTTATTTATATTGGTACCCAACCAGCAACCCAAAATCTGGAAGGGGTAATTGACCTCAATAAGCAGGGCTACATCATTACTAATAATGATCGACAAACTAATATCCCAGGTGTTTACGCAGCTGGTGATATTATTGAAAAGTCACTTCGCCAGATCGTTACCGCAACGGCAGATGGTGCAGAAGCTGCTACTGCTGCCGAAAAATACATTGCTGAACAAAAACAACGGTTAGGAATTCCGATCCACGCTGAAATGAAGAAGCCTACCAAGACTGTAGGTCAAACTTCATCACTTGATCACGAAGAAGAAGTAACTCCTCATTCAGGAAACTGGTTAACCGCTGATATTGATCAACAACTAAAACCAATTTTCGACCGGCTTAGACAAAACATTGTTCTTCAAGTCCTTACTAATGGCACGCCATTGAGCGATCAACTGGTCGGCTTTGTAAATGAATTTGCTGATTTAGACGATCATATGACTGTTGAAACGAAGTCAGCGCCTGATGATGCAAAGTTCCTGCCACAACTACGATTGATTGATGCTAATGGCAACGATACTGGGCTTCATTATGCCGGAATTCCAACTGGCCATGAATTAAACTCACTTGTTCTCGGTGTCTACAACGTTGCTGGCCCAGGCCAAACGATTGCACCAGAAATGGTTGAGCGGATCAAGAAACTACCAGCTGCAGAAATCAAGATTGGTGTTTCATTGACCTGTCACTTCTGCCCAGATGTAGTAGCTGCATGCCAACGGATGGCAGCGTTGAATCCTAATATTTCTGCCACAATGATTGATCTTCAACACTTCCCAGATTTACGGAAAGCAAAGAATATTATGAGTGTTCCAGCAACCATGATTAATGATGGCTCAGTAATTTTTGGCAGCCAAACAATGGATCAATTAGTCAGTGCAGTTGAAGAAAGTCAAACTAATTAAAATCTGATAGCAAATATCTTATTTTGCACTAGATTTAATATCAGTCAGCCTCAGCATTTTACAATCGAAATGTTGGGGTTGCTTTTATCATGATATTAAATCTATTATAATTTATATGTTTAATAAATAACTTACAATTAGTTAGTATTTTTCTATTGACTTTTATGAATAATCGGTTAGAATTTAATTAACAAATCACGAAGGGAGTTATAAAGATGCTGAGTTTTGCCATGCAAATGCAAGAATGTTCAACTTGTTGCAACGTTTGTAACAAGCATTTTAGCGTGGAAAAAATTCAGTAATTTATGCTCTAGATAATTCATAGCTAGCGATGAGGTTGACTCTCAGCTACTAAAACTAGGCTTACAATTCTGAATTTGAATTGTAAGCCTTTTTGATTTCGTGGTAAAAAAGGAGGTTGATCGATAGATGGATTGGACGATTATCCAACAAAGTCTGCCCAATTTCGCCCAAGGGTTTAAATTAACCCTCTGGCTTTCATTAATTGGAATTGTCGGTTCGATCATTGTTGGAATTATTACCAGTTTAGTTCAGTACTTCCGTGTTCCGGTAATTCGGCAAATTCTTAATGTCTATGTTGAAGTTGCCCGAAACACACCATTACTAATCCAGCTATTTTTCTTATATTACGCATTTCCAGTAATGGGAATTAAGATGTCCGCAGAGACTTGTGGGATCATCGGTTTGATTTTCTTAGGTGGTGCCTACATGGCAGAAGGATTTACCGGTGGCTTCAACGGTGTTAGCCAAACCCAGATTGATGCTGGTGAGGCGCTGGGGATGAGTAGTTTCCAGTTAGCGCGCTATGTAGTTCTCCCTCAAGGACTTTCATTGAGTGTTCCGGCACTAGCTGCTAACATCATTTTCTTGATTAAGGAAACTTCAATCTTTACTGTGATTGCCATTCCAGAATTGACAAACACTGCTTTGGATTTAATTGGAATGTACTACCGGTCAAACGAATACTTATTTGTCTTGGTAATCGCATACGCAATCATTCTGATTCCAATTATCTTGGTACTAGACTGGTTAGAAAGGAGGGTTCGTTATGGCTCATTCGGGAATTAGTGTTCTCTTTGAAGGAACAAACTTTAGCCGCTTGATGGGTGGTTTATGGACGTCTGTTTGGATTGCTGTTCTTTCATTGATTATCGGTCTCTTACTTGGGACCTTATTCGGATTATTACGAACTCTCCGCAGTCGGATTATCCGTTTCATCCTCCTTCTTTACCTGGAGTTTTTCCGGATTGTTCCAACCGTTGTTCTTTTGTTCCTGGTTTACTATATTTTGCCACGACAATTTAATGTCAACCTCCCAGGAACGTGGATGGCCGTGCTTGCGTTCTCGTTGTGGGTTGCTGCAGAGTTTAGTGATATTGTCCGCGGGGCGCTTGAATCAGTTCCAAAACACCAGCGGGAGTCAGGACTAGCACTTGGTCTCAATCAATGGCAACTTTTCCGCTACGTGTTACTTCCTCAAGCAATTCAACTTGAACTGCCAGCAACGATTAATTTGGCAACCCGGGTAATTAAGACAACCTCGCTATTGCTGATGATTAGTGTCATGGATGTTATCAACGTTGGTCAGCAAATCATTGAAGCCAACAACCAAACACACCCAACCGGAGTCTTCTGGGTTTACGGGTTAATCTTTATCCTGTACTTTATCGTTGATTACCCATTGTCACTCTGGTCTAAGCACCTGACAGCAAAACAAGAACATTAATTGGTGGTGAAAACATGGCAGAAGAAATATTAAAAGTTGAACATTTAGATAAATATTATGGTGACTGGCAAGCCCTTCACGATATTAGCTTCGACTTGAAGAAGGGTGAAGTAGTAACCTTGCTTGGCCCTTCTGGTTCAGGGAAGAGTACTTTGATTCGAACTTTGAACGGACTAGAACCATTTAAGAACGGAAGTATTTACTTCAAGGGCGAAAAGATTGAACCATCTCCAAAGAAGTGGCAAGAGCTTCGCCAAAAGATCGGGATGGTCTTCCAGAGTTACGATCTTTTCCCAAACTTAACTGTTTTGGATAATATTCTCTTAGCACCAACCAAGGTCCAAAAACGGGATCGAGAAGATGTTAAGAAGGAGGCGATGGCACTGCTTGAACGGGTCGACTTGGCCGATCAAGCAAACTCATACCCACGTCAGTTATCAGGTGGACAGAAGCAACGGATTGCGATTGTCCGGGCATTGGCGATGCATCCTGAATTGATGCTTTTTGATGAAGTTACAGCTTCACTGGATCCAGAAATGGTTCGGGGAGTTTTGGAAATCATCAAAGAGTTATCAGATAAGGATCATATGACGATGATTATTGTCACCCACGAAATGAACTTTGCTGCCAAGATTGCTGATAAGGTTCTTTTCTTGGAAGACGGTAAGATTTTGGAAGAAACTCCTGGTAAGCAATTCTTTGAACATCCACAAACTGAACGTGCTGAAGAATTCTTATCAAGTATGGAATTTTAGAAAGGGAGAATTGATATTATGAAGTTTAATTGGAAGAAGATTGTTGCAGGCGCTGTAACAGTAGCTAGTGCAGTGGCCTTACTTGCTGGTTCAAGTTACCTTAAGCCTGCTACTACTGCTCATGCTGATAGTAATGCAAGTACAGTTTCCGCTATTAAGAAGCGGGGCACTTTACGGGTTGCCGTTTTTGGTGACTTGCCACCATATGGTTGGGTTAACAAAGATGGTAAGCGTGTTGGTTACGATGTTGAATTAGCACGGCGGATGGCTAAGGACCTTGGTGTTAAGCCAAAGTTTATCCAAGTTAACGCTAACAACCGGGTTGATACTTTGAACTCTAACAAGGCTGATATTGTCCTTGCTAACTTCACTGTTACCCCTGACCGGAAGAAGGTCGTTGACTTTGCTAACCCTTACATGAAGGTTTCTGTTGGTGTTGTTTCACCAAAGAAGAAGGCCATCACTAAGGTTAGTCAATTGAAGGGCAAGAAGGTTATTGTTACTAAGGGTACTACTGCTGAAAACTACTTCACCAGCAAGCAACCAGGTGTTCAACTTTTGAAGTTTGACTCCAAGACTCAACAATTCAATGCCTTGAAGAACAACCGTGCAGCTGCACTTGCTGATGATAACTCATACCTTTACGCTTGGGTAAAGAACAACCCTAAGTACACTGTTGGTATCAAGAGCATCGGTCCTAAGCAATATATCGCCCCAGCTGTTAAGAAGGGTAACAAGTCCCTCCTCAACTGGAGTAACAAGGAAATCAACAAGCTTAACAAGGAAGACTTCTTCACTCAAGATTACAACCACCAATTAAAGCCTTACTTTGGTAGCGAAGTAAAGCCTTCAGATATTGTAATTAATAAGTAGAAGCTGGAAAACCACTATTTTTCAGTCTTTAATAAAATGAGCCAACAGCGCTATTTCAGCACTGCTGGCTCATTTCATTTTAAAAATTCATTTTTTATAAATTCTCATCCGTCTTAAAGTTTAACTCACAATAATCAGTCATCTTAGTAATTAATTGCATTGCCAGAGTACGATAAGCAGATAAGGTATCGTTAGCAAAATTATCACTTTGCGTATTCAGATAATCGGTTAAGGCCTTTCCTTGCAAGGTTAATGCCTTAGCATCAGTTTCTCGGATCAATTGTTGAGCAGCTGCATCACGTTCCTTTTGCACATCCCGGAGAAGGGGCAAGAAGTCATGCAGGTGACTGTCAACCAGAACACTAGCATGCTTGAAGATCCAGTAAGCAGAATTTAGTTGAGCTGGTAACTTCCCACGACCATATGATGCAGGAACCTTGGTGATTCCGTTGAAGAATGGGACGTAGGTACTTTCATTAGCAACTCCCATAGCTAACCAGTGAATGTCAGGTCCCTTCCGGCCAGTTTGCAAAATATGTGATTCTTGAGTCTTAGCCAAACTAATTGGACGGTACTTGTGGGCATTCTTCCCATCACTGATTGGATCGAATTCTGTTCCTTCATAGTGGTTCTTAAGGTAACTTTGAGCATCTAGGATAGAAAGCTTGCGATCTGGCTTCATTAAGAATGGCAATTCAGTTGATTCTGGAGTTTCATCCTTAGCTTGCTTTGGACTGAACATCTGGTGACCAATCCAAACCCGTGGTTCACTGTAAATTGCGTCGGACCGATCAGCCGTTCCAAAAATCTTCCGGAAGTTAAAGGTTGATGGGTCAGGGTTCAAGTTATTTTCATCGACGAATTGTTGAATACCAGGGTGGAACATGAAGTTATCTGGATCGTTAAAGTCGATTTCTTGAATTGCTAGTTGGTTAGCAACTACTGCATAGCAATCGTCAGGAACTCGCTGAGCAACCCAGTAGTGACCAGCACCACTTTCGAAGTACCAAGCTTCATTATCATCGGCAAACAATACCCCGTTAGTTTCCCCGGTACCATATTTAGCAATCAAACTACCAAGCCGGAGGACACCTTCACGAGCAGTCTTAACAAATGGTAAGACAACGGTAACCATTGCTTCTTCGTTCAATCCATTCTTGACGAGTGGGTCAGCCCCCAATACGAGATTGTTCGAATAGGCACTTTCAGTTGCACTCATAGCAACGTTGTATTCATTAATCCCATCTTCTTCAAAGAGGCCGTACTTGTCAGTCCATTCCGGGGTTGCTGAATAACGAGCGCTGTCATCAGGCAAATCGATTTCTAGCTTAGTCTCTTTTGAAACGAATTTTCTTGGAACCGCACCATGAGGATGAATGACCATGTGTTTTGGCCAGGCAGCCTTAGCATCTTCGTTTCGACCGATCATGATTGAGCCATCAATACTGGCGTTTTTTCCAATCAAAATACTCGTACAAGCGGATAATTTGTTTGGCATAGTTAAGAACTCCTTTTAACTTTGTTACTTCAATTATAACTGTTAAGATCAGCAGTTGAAAGCGGTTCAGGGGATCTTTCTGTGTCCACTATTAGAAAATGATCGTATAATAGGTTGGTTACTTTGTTTGAGGGAAGGGTAAATTATGCAACAACTATCAATGCTCATTGTGATGTTAGCTGCGCTCGTGATCCCAATCATGATGGCCCGGTTCAAGGTATCAAGTGTACCAACGGCTGTGGCTGAAATTATGGTCGGAATCCTCCTAGGTAAGAGTGCATTTAACATTGTTCAACAAACTTCAACATTAACACTGCTTTCTAGTCTAGGTGTGATTCTCTTAATGTTTTTGTCAGGGATGGAAATTAACTTCGACCTCTTCAAGAAGGTTCCTGGACAGAAAAAACGCGATTCAAAATCACCAGTTTCATTAGCTGCCATTAGCTTCACTGGTGTAATTATTGTAGCGATGCTTTTAGGGGTCTGCCTTCGTCTAATGGGACTATTCTCTGATGTCCTGTTAGCAACGATCCTCTTCTCAACGGTCGCATTAGGAATCGTCATTGCTACATTGAAGGAAAAGGAAATCTTGAGTCGGCCAATGGGGCAAACGATCCTCTTAACAGCCGTCCTCGGTGAAGTTATCCCGATGCTCGCATTGACTTTTTATGCTTCAATTTATGGGCATAATGCTGGTCGGCTATGGTTAATCGTGCTTCTCTTCTTGGCAGCGATTATCCTCCTTCGTCGGTTCCGTCAACCATATGTCTGGTTTAATAAGGTTTCCAAAGCTACCACTCAGCTGGATATTCGGCTAGCTTTCTTCCTGATCTTTACATTAGTAACGGTTGCGGAAACTGTTGGTGCGGAAAATATTCTGGGAGCTTTCTTGGCCGGGATGGTTATGAAGCTTCTTGAACCGAGTGAAGCGACCCAAGAAAAACTGACTTCAATCGGTTACGGCTTCTTTATCCCAATCTTCTTCATCATGACAGGGGTACGGTTAGATCTAAAGTCATTATTCGCAAACAAGACTGCTTTAGCTCTGATTCCAGTCTTGGTAGCCTGCTTCATCATCGCCAAATTACCGACATTCTTGGTCTATCGCAGACGCTTTAACCAGCGGAACTCATTTGCCGGTGGTTTCTTGACGGTTACTACCATTACTTTAGTATTGCCATCTCTGCAAGTGGCACAAAATCTGCATGCGATTACGAGCACGCAATCCGCTGCCTTCATTTTGGCTGCTGTGATTGTCTGCATCTTGGCACCAATTGTCTTTAATTCAACTTACAAGTTGGCCAAGGAAGACTTGGTAAAGGAAAAGGTAGTTATTATTGGGACAAATACCTTAACCGTCCCCGTTGCCCAACAGCTTTCACACAACTGGTATGATGTCCGCATGCTGACAGATAACCAGGAGAATTATAAGACTTACGATAGCGAAGTCAGCGATCTGAAGTACTTCGATGAAATTACTGAGCAAGAATTGGATGAAGGTCATTACTTTGATACGGATGTCATGGTCCTTGGTTTCCGTCGTGACATCAAGAACTACCGGATGGCTGTCCTTGCTAAGCAACATGGTGTAAAACGGGTAATTGCAAGTATTCAAGATCCTAAAGTCTCAGTTAAACGGACTGATGAATTGACTGGTCTTGGTGTCGAAATCTTCAATAGTTATGTTGTCCAAAATAGTGTTCTTCGTTCCTTAATTGAATCACCATCAGTCTTTGAAATGATGATGAGTGCTCATTCTGGCCTGTTTGAAGTAATCGTTCACAACCGGCGTTATGTTGGAATGGAAATCCGGAGCTTACCATTAATCGATCAGATTACGATTACTCGAATTTATCGGAATCATAAAGCAATTTCGCCAAGTGGTGATACTGTCCTCGAATATGGTGATCATATTCTTTACACTGGTCCGTACAAAGTTGTTAACCAAGTACGGTCACGTTTAGGTCGTCGTGGTTAATAAGAATGATTGCCGTGAAGCTACCAGATATGGTAAGATTAAAGAAATTTAACAAGGGAGGGCATACACATGCCATTAGTACATATTGACTTACTTGAAGGTCGGACTGACGAACAATTAAAGGCCTTGGTAAAGGATGTTACTGCTGCTATTTCTAAGGATGCTAATGTCCCAGCTGAACGGATTCACATCGTATTAAATGAAATGCGCAAGGATCGTTACAGTGTTGCTGGCAAGATGGTTAGTGACAAGTAAGCGAAACAATAATTAAGGGAGCTGGGAATCACCTCAGCCCCCTTTGTTATTTTAAAGATGCCTTGGCTGCAATGTTGTAGCTAGATACTCCTTGTTTTGATTTGAAAAGGAATGAGAACGTTGAATGAACAACAATACGTAATGGCGATTGATGAAGGGACTACCAGTACCCGGGCCATCATTTTTGATCACGACGGTAATAAGGTTGCGATGAGTCAGCAAGAATTTCCGCAATATTTCCCTAAACCAGGTTGGGTTGAACATGACGCAATGGAAATCTGGGATGCTGTCCAGTCTGTGATCTCTGATGTCATGATTAAATCGCAGATCCCGCCATATAAAATTGCTTCAATCGGAATTACTAACCAGCGGGAAACCACCATTATTTGGGATCGGCACACTGGAAAGCCAATCTACCATGCAATTGTTTGGCAATCCAAGCAAACCAGTGATATCGCTGAACAACTCATTAAAGATGGTTACAAGGACATGATCCATCAAAAGACTGGTTTGGTAATTGACTCATACTTTGCTGCAACGAAGATTAAATGGATCCTTGATCGGGTTCCTGGTGCTCGGGAGAAGGCTGCTAAGGGTGATCTTCTCTTTGGTACGATTGATACCTGGTTGCTTTGGAACCTCTCTGGCCGTCGTGTTCATGCGACTGATGTTACGAATGCTAGTCGGACAATGCTTTTTAATATCCATAAGTTGGAATGGGATGAAGATATCCTCAAACTGTTGGATATTCCAAAAGCAATGTTGCCGGAAGTTAAACCAAGTTCAGCAATCTATGGATACACTGGGGACTATCACTTCTACGGTGTTCAAATTCCAATTGCCGGAATCGCTGGGGATCAACAAGCAGCGCTCTTTGGTCAAGCGGCCTATGATAAGGGCTCAGTAAAGAACACCTATGGCACTGGTGCCTTCATTGTGATGAACACCGGTCTAGAACCAACCTTATCTGATAATGGCCTGTTGACGACAATCGCTTACGGAATTAATGGCAAGACTTATTATGCACTTGAAGGAAGTATCTTCGTCGCCGGTTCTGCTGTTCAATGGCTCCGTGATGGTCTACAATTATTTGAACATGCAAGCGAATCTGAAAAGATGGCGGTTGATGCGAAGACCACTGGTGGCGTTTACGTTGTTCCTTCCTTTACCGGACTCGGTGCCCCATACTGGGATCAAGAAGTTCGGGGAGCAATGTTTGGCCTTACTCGGGGGACTAACCGAGGACACATAGTTCGTGCAACCCTTGAATCAATCGCATACCAGACTCGTGACGTTGTTGATACGATGGTAAAAGACACAAAATTACCATTGAAGGCGCTGACTGTTAACGGGGGTGCATCACGGAATAACTTCATGATACAGTTCCAGGCAGATATCCTGCAAACGCCAATCAGACGAGCAGCAATGGAAGAAACTACTGCTCTGGGTGCGGCCTTCTTAGCTGGTTTGGCGGTCGATTTCTGGCATGATCAAGATGAAGTTAAACGGCTATCAAAAATTGGGGATGAATTCAATCCGCAAATGAAAGCAGAACGTGCAGAAGAGTTATATGCCGGTTGGCAACAAGCAATTAAGGCTGCCCAATTCTTCAGTCACGGTAAATAATTACGATATCACTTAATCCCGAAAGGAGTTTTTTGGTTGAATAAGGAAATTGATCCGCAAAAATTAATTAACGATTTGCAGCAGTGGGTAACTGCAAGCCGCGAGGACCAAGTTTGGGGACAACATGAATCCCTTTATTTAGAAATTTTAGCTCAATGGAAGGCGGTTAATCGCTACCGTCCTGAACAAGGAAATGATGAGGATCAGCGCTTTTATGAACTTTACTGGGATGCAATGAATAAATGGCATCAATCATTTGCTCAGCAAAGTGAAGATATCTTCACCGCAACCCCAATTCAAGCGACTGATAAGGCTGGCTTCTATGGTGATGTCTTGAGTGATCTTCAGGGGGTTATAATGGATCGCCTGCCAGAAATACAACATAGTAAGGTATTACGGTTTAACAGCTTCCTCAACATTCTTAGAGTTAGCTTGACAGACATGGAAAAACTGAGTTTAAGTGAGCTGAACGTCGTTGATATGTCCCTTCTTCTGGATTATTGGAAGTTCTTGGGGGATGCATTTAAAAAGTTTAATTAGTTTATAACTCAATAAAGGAAGCAAGACTGTGTATAACAAATGTCTTGCTTCCTTTATCTTTTACTATTTTATTTATCCAGCCAATCCTTTAGAAATTGTTGAAGCAATTCTGCATCTTCACGAGTAAGGGAGAAGGTGTTGTCGTAAGTGCGCTGGTCGAAACCAACATTGGTTAAGAGCAGGTCTAAGCGACTTGGATCTTCATGGCTGGGTTTAATGCTTAGTTCATTTTGACAACCATCATCACGGTCCTCACCATCATATTTGGAGTGGAACCACTGATCATGGTTGGTAGTTTGATGACTATTCAAAATACCACCTCTCTATTATTGTAGCTTACTTATGCCAGTTGAGCGACCGTGCTTTGTTAATTAGTCCTCGCTTCCAAGAGTAAACTGCCTGTCTCGTGACATTATACTTGGCAGCAATCTCTGCATCCTTCAGATCTGCAAAAAGAACATCATGGAGGTAGCGCTTCTCGTTAAGTGAGCAACAAGCATTAAGTTGAGAAAAGAAGTCACTATTCTCTAACCGGTTAAAGTCGTTCTGGCTATTAGGATCGTTGGTGAAGCGATTGATGGTCGTTTCATCTAATGATTCATCATCCATTGATCCTAACCAGTGTTCTTTCTCCCAGGTCTGACGGCGGAGGAGGTCAAGGAGACGCCAGTAGATGCGTTTAAAAGCAAAGTTCATTAGTTGACGCTCATTCTCTGGATCAGTCGGGTCATCGGGAAAACTTGCATAGGCTTGGCTGAAAATTAAGCAGCCTTCCTGGAAGTAGTCATCGTAGCAATCGTGAAGCGGAGAAAGGTTTAGCTGCTTCAGTACGCCGTGAACAAGATTAATTCGCTTGTTTGTCGATAAGTAAACGAGTCCTTCAATAATTTTTTGATTTGTCATTTGGAAACATCCTTTGTGAGATTATTCCCAAGAGCTCTTGAGTGACTTCAATTTATCAAAAAGCTGTTTACTGAGCGACTGATAGAAAATGGTGTGGACCAATTAAAATACGATTGACAACGGTTGCATTGTCAGGTATCTTTATATTTGTTATTCAGTGAGCAATAAATAATAGGATTCTGTCTAAATTTACTACTTGCAAAGGAGTTGTACACCAAATGTATAAAACAGTTGATGTATCAAGATTTAAGGATCTCAAGGATTACCAGGTTACTAATATCTTTCAGCCACGATGGGACAATACGTTGCTGATTACACCATATGAACAGAATTATACCTATGTGTTGACGACTGATGGGGAGGAGTTAATCTTACCTCAACGGTTAAAAACCATTCTCCATGACTTTAGTGAGTATGCCGAAGCAAGTCGGTTAGAAATGGATACCTTATATAGTATCGTTAAGGAACGGACTAAGGGAGTGATTGCGGGACACTATGAGCTAGTACCAACATGTGGACAGACTAATTGTCGAGTGGCTTACTATATGGCTCATGCAGTTGATCATTATTCTAAGAATGAGCAGGGAATAGTAATTACCTTCAAGGGTGATAATGGTAGTTTGATTAGTGCCCTTGTTGACGCTTGTCCTAAGACTTTCGAACGGCTCAGGGAGAAAGCGGATCAGGTTGGACGAATTCAATTAGAGCTAGTTAAGAACCTTTGCAATCGGTTTGGGATTGGGGACACAGAGTTAACCCACTTTGTTGGCGCAACTACTCCTCATGAGCGGGAGTTACATCGTAAACAAAATGAACAAGTCTTCTTTGATCAGATTGTTAAGATTGTCCAGCAAGCAGCAGAAAAATGTTTGGTGAGGATCTCGATAAAGGATTCTATGAATATATACGAAAATCCTTAGGTCTTTATTAAATTATACAAACACCTAACATTTCGTCTAATATTCTGTTAGAATAGGTATGAAAAGGGGATTTGTTTCAAGGCGGATAGATATGGAAGTGCTAATATGAAAAATATTTCTAAACAATATGGATTTGATTATGCGAAAGCTATTCTCGATGATCCTAATCAAGTAGGATTGATCTTTTGGTTAGGTTTCCGTGCATTCGATGAGGATGAACTTGTCGTTTTGACAGAGAAGACTAAAGAATCCATCGACTCCGCATTACAACATTTACGTGAAATTGATGTGATTAACCCGATTAAGGATGACCAACAAAAATGGACACTAACTAATGATGGCGATGACTTACGCAGTATTTTGCTTTCACTGAGTGTCTGGGGTCGTCAACAACTTGATGATCAGGAAGAAATTACACAACAACTAATTGTTGAACTAGATCGAGCAGCAGATATGAAAGAGCTGCTTAAGTTCCTGGATAATGTTGTGCGGAAGTACATTAATATCTAACTCGAAGCAAGTTAAGATAGGCGAAAAGCATCTTACACTAGGGGAGATTGGTGTAGGGTGCTTTTTATAGTTTAAATTAAAAGAGTATCGTATAATGAAAGACATTATTAACGGAAGAAAGAAGGAGCAAAATGATTAATCGTAGTGACCTTCAATTAGTTGAATCAGAAATTATTTCGATGGGCGATGAATATTTAGATACTTTGGCTCGAGAAACGAGGCTGGATGTTACTGCATTACGGGATATTCATCTCGGCAATGAGTTTGTTACGAGCTTATCCTACAGTGGGATTCAACGAATACAAGCTTACTTTGTCGATAATCCGCCTTTTGATACGGTGACCGGTGAAGTGATCGATGATATTGAGCAACTGCGCTTATATCATCGGTATGATAGTCTGGAAGATGATTTACAGACAGTGATTAGTCAGCATAACTTCTATAACGGGGATGAAATTAACGCCTTTTCACCAATCTGGATTGAAAGGGATCCCCGGATGAAGCCAGGTGAAGGTTATCGTGCAATCACTCGTTTCTTCTTACCAGCAGTTGGTGGGGTGCCTCATGGTGAGGTAACTTTGCAGCCTTCTTTAGTGGGGGATGTACTAGAAGAAATGCGGGTAATGAATGATTAGCAGTCGATAAAATTTTAATAAAAAAT
>JAHLFK010000014.1 GCA_018883805.1 Candidatus Limosilactobacillus merdavium
TCAGAATAGCGTTGGACGATTGAACGAATAGTGGCTCCGTGTGAAACTACTAGTACTTCTGATCCGTCTGGCAATGCTCGTAAACGGTCAAAACCTTTATCTACCCGCTTCCAGAAAGCAACATGGTCTTCAGCAGTACCATAATTGTCCGCGGCTGCAATCTTATCTTTTAATTTGTCTGGACCCCAACCGGCAACCATTTCTGCAAAGCTATGATAACCATCTGGGCCGCCAAGAAAGTCAGCAAAATGTTGGCCATCTTCTCCTTCAAAGTAGCCAAAGAATTCTTCCCGAAACGCTGGCTCTGGAATTGGCGTTGGATTATTACCAGGATGTTCAGCAAGCAAGAAACGGGTAGTTGAAACTGTTCGTGCGAGGTCGCTGCAAAATACATAATCAAATTGAATAGGAGCAAGCGCCCGTCCTACTCGTTTAGCGTCTTCTTCACCCTTTGGCGTTAGCGGACCATCAGCCCAACCTTGCATCCGATTGTAGAGATTAAGATAGGTTTGTCCGTGGCGTACAAAATAAACGTTGATTGCCATAGTTACAGCACTCCTTTAAGCGAAATAAAAATACTTATTACATTTTAACATGATTTCGCTGAAGAAAAAGCAATTATAGCATTCGGTTTCGCTTAATAATTCGTTGACGAATCGCTTTGATAAGTGCTAACAAGCCAACTCCTAACAGTGAACACACAACAAATGCTAAGATGATAAGTGAGAAGTGCTGACGGACAAACGGAATTGTTCCAAAGTAATATCCACATCCAGCACCAATCGCTACCCATAAAGTAACGCCGATAATATTGCCAACTGTGAAACGATGGAACGGAAACTGCATTGTTCCAGCAATTAAGGGGACAAAGGTACGAATGAGCGGTACAAATCGCCCTAATGCAACAGCTTTGATCCCATGTTGTGTTAAAAATTCTTGTGCTTTCTCAAAACGGGGACCGGCCATTCTTTTTTGGAGCCATTGCCAATGAGAAAGAAAATGACCAATATAATAATTAACTGTGTCACCAATTAGCGCCGCGAAAAAGAAGACGGGGATGACGATTTCCATTTTTAAGATCGGGTTAAAAGCAATGAAAGAACAAGTTAAAAAGACGAGTGATTCACCAGGAAACCATGGGAAAATTACTAATCCAGTTTCCATAAAAATTAGGATAAAAAGGAGAACATAGCTCCAAGCGCCCATCCACTCAAACATGGGAATAATTGTTTCCGCAATATGAGTTAGAAGATAAAAAAGATGGCTCATTGTTGTTTTCCTCCTCCTAGATCATGGCTTCAATATATTGTAGCGTTATTATTAGTTATTTTGATGATCTTAGGATTAAAATTAAACGACATTTAATAATTGAAAAAATAGAAGGCGGAAAGTTAACAGACTAATTGGCGAAAATGATATAATAATTGGATGATTTTAAGATAAATTATTAAGTAAGTCGACCTGAAGATGAAAGGTAGGGAGTATGGAATGTCTACGAAAACTGAAAAAGAACTAGAACAAAAGTACCTTGATAATGTGATTGATAAAGTAAAACAGGCCGAACAAAAAGCAGAAGAAAAGATTAAAACGGCTCAACATGATATTAAGGGCATCAATAAGCAAATTGATGATATCCACTTAAATACCACTACTTATTCAGGCATGATGGATACGGCCATGTCTTTTCGTGCTCAACAGCAGATGCTAGATGAACGTCAAAATAGCTGGCAACACGCTGCAGACCGGCTAGCAACTTTACAGCGACTTGAAAAGAAACCTTACTTTGCTCGCATTGATTTTCGTGAAAAAGGTGCCAATGAATCCGAAAAGGTATATATCGGGCTTGCATCTTTTACCGATAAGCCAGATCACTTTCTTGTTTATGACTGGCGAGCACCGATTTCGTCTGTTTACTATGAAGGAAAGCTCGGGAAAGTTAAGTACCAGACTCCGGTAGGTGAACAAGAGGTTGATCTTACTCTTAAGCGCCAATTCCAAATTAAAGATGGCGTGATTGTAACCATCTTTGATACCGACGAACAAGTAGGCGACCAGATGCTTCTTGATGCTCTTGGTAACCATTCAAGTACCAAGATGAAGAGCATTGTAACGACGATTCAACGGAAACAAAATGAAATTATTCGTGACACTAAAAATGAATTGTTGTTTGTTCAGGGGGCTGCTGGCTCGGGAAAGACAGCTGCAGTTCTCCAACGGGTTGCCTGGCTTCTTTACCGTTACCGGGGGAATTTGACCTCTTCACAAGTTGTCCTTTTTTCACCTAACCAATTATTTAATGACTACATTGATCAAGTTTTACCGGAATTGGGTGAGCATAATATGGTCCAGATGACTTACTTCCAGTTTGCTAATCGTCGGGTACCAAAGCTTCATGTTCAAAACTTAGAACAACGGTTTGAAAGTCACCAAGATGAAACGGCTAAGAATGCACAACAATTATTAACTAGCTTGCAATATTTCAAAGCAACAGAGCGTTATGCTAACCATCTTGGTCATGCTAATATGCGTTTCCGCAACCTTATGTTTAATGGTAAAGTCTTTTTGAGCAAAGAGAAGATTAAGGAGATTTACTACTCATTTAACAATAACTATAACCTGGGAAATAGGTTGGATGGAACGAAAGAAGCTCTTATTAAATACCTTAATCACCGTGTTGGATCTGAAATGCGCAACAAATGGGTAGAGGATGAAATTCAAAGCTTGAGTAAAGAAGAAATCGACAACCTATTTAATAACCAGCCACGTGAATTTGAGGATGAAGATAAAGAATACAAGTTCCTTGCGCGTCAAATCGTTATGCGGGCATTTATGCCAATAAAAAAAGCCATCGATCATAATCAGTGGCTTAACATCAATGGACAATTTTTACACCTTCTCCGGGTAACTCCAAAACTTGTTAATATTGCTGAATACGGTATTTCTGCAGAGCAATGGAAAGGTTATGTTGATGGGATAAAAGAAGAGCTAAAGAAGGGAAATATCAGTGCAAACGGAATTACCATTTACCTGTACCTGTATGATTTGATTACTGGAAAGCGTGGTCAACGTGATATTCGTTACGTTTTTGTTGATGAAGTTCAAGATTATGATGCTTACCAGTTAGCTTACCTTAAATATCGTTTTCCCCGTGCTAAATTCACATTGTTAGGAGACCTTAACCAGGCGATTTTTACTCATGAGAATAGTCGGTCACTATTAAAGCAGTTAGGGACGATGTTTGATCCAGAAAAGACGAAGGTTGTCCAATTAACTAAGTCTTACCGTTCCACGAAACAAATTACCGACTTTACTAAGCATATTTTAATTGACGGTGAAGCAATTGAGGCCTTTGAACGTGAAGGCAATAAGCCACAAGTTTATCAAACTAAGGATGAACAAGAAGGGGTAGCGGCAGTTATTGATATTCTTAATAAGTATCAGAATGACCATGATGCCGTTGCAATTATTGGTAAAGATCTCAAAGACAGTGAAGAGTTGTATCAAAAGTTAAATGCCAATAATATCAAGACCACCGTTATTCGGACAGAGAATCAACGGTTAGTAAAGGGGCCAATTGTTGTGCCGTCATATCTAGCAAAAGGGTTGGAATTTGATGCGGTTATTGTCTGGAATGCGAATGATCAGCAATACCATGGTAACGATGAGCGACAATTGCTATATACAATTTGTTCTCGAGCAATGCATGAGTTAAGCTTAGTATCAATTGGCAGGACAACTAGTTTGCTGAACCAAGTGCCGACAGATGAATATGAAAAAGTTAATGTTGATAAATAAATGGCAAGAGTAATATTGCACTTTATGTCAACTACCACGCCGGTCCTGATGTCATTGGTTTGGGATAAGGATACCCAACGAATCTTGGGAGCACAGATGATGAGTAAACACGATATTTCAGAAACTTTAAGTCTGATTTCGTTATGCATTCAGAACCAAAATACAATTGAATTTCTTGGAATGTATGATACAATGTTCCAGCCAAACTTTGACCGACCATTTAACTATGTCAACTTGCTAGCTCAAGCAGCGGTTGCCAAGGAAGATAAGAGAGTAAGTAAATAAAAATAACGAGGATGAAAAAACTTTTCATCCTCGTTATTTTTAATGCTGTTTTCTTAAAAATGGCACATCTTGGAAATTAACTTGCATAATTGCATTGGCTAAAAGTAAGATTAAACCACCCAAAATTAGTTGTGGTGTAAGGGGATCATAGCCCATGATAACTGACATGGTGCTGGCAAAAAATGATTCTAACATCAATAATAATCCAGCAGATGTAGCATCAGTATATTGCTGAGCTGTAATTTGCATTCCT
>JAHLFK010000015.1 GCA_018883805.1 Candidatus Limosilactobacillus merdavium
AGACCGGCTAGCAACTTTACAGCGACTTGAAAAGAAACCTTACTTTGCTCGCATTGATTTTCGTGAAAAAGGTGCCAATGAATCCGAAAAGGTATATATCGGGCTTGCATCCTTTACCGATAAGCCAGATCACTTTCTTGTTTATGACTGGCGAGCACCGATTTCGTCTGTTTACTATGAAGGAAAGCTCGGGAAAGTTAAATATCAGACTCCGGTAGGTGAGCAAGAGGTTGATCTTACTCTTAAGCGCCAATTCCAAATTAAAGATGGGGTAATTGTGACCATCTTTGATACCGACGAACAAGTAGGTGACCAGATGCTCCTTGATGCTCTTGGTAATCATTCCAGTACCAAGATGAAGAGCATTGTAACGACAATTCAACGGAAACAAAATGAAATTATTCGTGATACGAAAAATGAGTTGTTGTTTGTTCAGGGGGCTGCTGGATCAGGTAAGACAGCGGCAGTTCTTCAACGGGTGGCCTGGCTTCTTTACCGTTATCGCGGCAATTTGACATCTTCACAAGTTGTGTTATTTTCACCTAATCAATTATTTAATGACTACATTGATCAGGTCTTGCCGGAATTAGGTGAGCATAACATGGTCCAGATGACTTACTTCCAGTTCGCTAATCGGCGAGTGCCAAAGCTTCATGTTCAGAACTTAGAACAACGATTTGAAAGTCACCAAGATAAAACAGCTAAGAATGCGCAACAATTATTAACTAGCTTGCAATATTTCAAAGCAACAGAGCGTTATGCCAATCATCTTGGTCATGCTAATATGCGTTTCCGCAACCTCATGTTTAATGGGAAAGTCTTTTTGAGCAAAGAGAAGATTAAGGAAATTTACTATTCATTTAATAACAACTATAACCTGGGAAATAGATTAGATGGAACCAAGGAAGAATTGATCAAATACCTTAATCACCGGGTAAGTACTGAAATGCGCAATAAATGGGTTGAAGATGAAATCCAAAGCTTAAGTAAAGAAGAAATCGATAATCTATTTAATAATCAACCACGTGAATTTGAAGATGAAGATAAAGAATATAAGTTTCTTGCACGTCAAATCGTTATGCGGGCATTTATGCCAATAAAAAAGGCCATCGATCATAACCAATGGCTTAATATCAATGGGCAATTTTTACACCTTCTCCGGGTAATTCCTAAACTTGTTAATATTGCTGAATACGGTATTTCTGCAGAGCAATGGAAAGATTACGTTGATGGGGTAAAAGAAGAATTAAAGAAGGGTAATATTAGTGCTAACGGAATCACGATTTATCTGTACCTATATGATTTAATTACTGGAAAGCATGGTCAACGTGATATCCGTTACGTTTTTGTTGATGAAGTCCAAGATTATGATGCTTACCAGTTAGCTTATCTTAAATATCGTTTTCCTCGTGCTAAATTCACATTGTTAGGAGACCTTAACCAGGCAATCTTCACTCATGAGAATAGCCGGTCATTATTAAAACAATTAGGCACGATGTTTGATCCAGAAAAGACGAAGGTTGTCCAATTAACTAAGTCTTACCGTTCCACAAAACAAATTACCGACTTTACTAAGCATATTTTAATTGACGGTGAAGCGATTGAGGCCTTTGAGCGCGAAGGCAATAAGCCCCATGTTTATCAAGCTAAGAATGAGCAAGAAGGGGTAGTGGCAGTTACTGATATTCTTAATAAGTATCAAAAAGATCATGATGCCGTCGCAATTATTGGTAAGGATCTTAAAGATAGTGAAGAATTGTATCAAAAGTTAAATGCGAACAACATTAAGGCCACCCTTATTCGGACAGAAAATCAACGGTTAGTAAAAGGACCAATTATTGTACCATCATATCTAGCAAAAGGATTGGAATTTGATGCTGTTATTGTCTGGAATGCGAATGATCAGCAATACCACGGTAATGATGAGCGACAATTGCTATATACAATTTGTTCTCGAGCGATGCATGAGTTAAGTTTAGTATCAATTGGCAGCACAACTAGTTTGCTAGACCAAGTGCCGACAGATGAATATGAAAAAGTTAATGTTGACAAATAATGGCAAGGGTAATATTGCACTTTATCATATTAGATTTATAATTTAATTGTGTATAAAAAAGTGAAGAATAAGTTCGATGAGGAGTAGTTCATATGAGGGTTATTATTATCGGTTGTACCTTTGCGGGGATGACAGCCGCGTCGCAAGTTTTAAGAAGTCATCCGGAGACAGAGGTTACGATTTATGACCGCAATGCTGTCGTTCCCTCAATAACGTATGATATCAATGACTATGATGACCAAGATGCGGAACAACCTCGTTTACGAACTGAATTAAGCTCGGATCAATTATCAATTAAGGGTGCTGATATCAAGATGGGTTCCTTTGTAATGGGTGTAGATCCGGTGCAAAAAACGATCAAAGTTATGGGAATGCTAGATGATACTACTTCCGAAGAGCATTACGATAAGCTGATTGTTGCTACCGACTCAAGAAGTGAAGCACCTGCTTTAAAAGGAATTGATAGCAGTAATGTAACATTAATCAAGGACCAACAAGATGCACAGGCTGCTCTCTTGCTGTCTGTCATTGACCAACAAATTGCCGTGATTGGTAATGATCCGCTTAGTTTAGGCTTAGTCGATGCATATCGACAGAAAGGTAAAGAAGTAACTCTTTTTACAAATGGTGAACCAATTTTACACCACAATTTTGAAGAAGAATATTCTAAACGAGCCCTTGAAATTTAACAACTGCTAATATTAAAGTTGTTACGGACGAACATGTTACCGAATTAGATGATAATGGGATTGGGATCACGGTTGCTACTGATAGTGGTTCATACAGTGTTAGTCGGGTGATTGTTATGGCAGGTCAAAAGCCAGATACATCTATTTTTGAGGGTGTAGTGGAACTGGATGAAAGTGGGATAATTAATGTCAATGAGTTTCTTCAAACATCTGATCCTAATATATATGCAATTGGTGGGTCAACAACGATTCACTATAATCCAACTGGTAAGGACATTTATAAACCTCAGCCGACTGAAGCTGTTCGTCAGGCAGTAATCGTGGCCCAGAATATTAATGGAGGACAAGTAAAAGATTCAGGAACACAGCTTAGTATGAGTCTGAATCTTGATGGAACATATATGGCTTCCCTAGGATTAACTTATGAAAGGGCTAAGGCAGCTGGTTTTGATGCTGATGTAGTGACAATTGAGGATAATTATCGTCCAGAATTTATGCCAACTACTACGCCAGTCCTGATGACATTGATTTGGGATAAGGACACCCAACGGATTTTGGGAGTACAGATGATGAGTAAGCATGATATTTCAGAAACTTTAAGTCTGATTTCATTATGTATTCAAAATCAAAATACAATTGAGTTTCTCGGAATGTATGATACAATGTTCCAGCCTAATTTTGACCGTCCCTTTAATTACGTTAATATTTTGGGACAAGCAGCAATGGCTAAAGCAGGGACTGAATAATCTGTTAAAATAATAGGTAGGCAATTGGTCGATTGATTATGGGAGTAAAAAAGCTTACCCTTATAAATAGTAAGCAAATAAAATGAGGTGTAGATATGAAAGTAGTTATTGTTGGCTGTACGCACGCGGGCACGATAGCAGCAACCCAGATTTTAAATGCACATCCAGATACTGAGGTAGTAATTTATGAACGGAATGATAGTGTTTCCTTCCTTTCTTGTGGAATTGCCGTTTATTTGAGTGGTGAAATTGGAGATCCAGACGCGATGTTCTACTCTAGCCCTAAGCAACTAGAAGAGATGGGGGCTACTGTTAAAGTTAAACATAATGTCTTAAGCGTTGACCCTGATACAAAGACCCTTGAAGTTGAAAATCAGGAAACTGGCGAACTGACTGCGGATTATTACGATAAATTGATTGTTACCACTGGATCATGGCCAGTTATTCCACCAGTTTCTGGACTGGAAAATAAGAATTTATACTTGTGTAAAACTTATTATCACGCCAAAAAACTTTTCAATGTTGCCAAGGATTCAAAAAAGATTGTTGTCGTTGGTGGAGGATACATCGGTGTTGAATTAGTCGAAGCATATCTTCGTCAGGGACGCGAAGTAACATTAATTGATAGCTCAGATCAAATGTTGATTAAGTATTTTGATAAACAGTACTCTGATCGAATTGGTCGTATTTTCAAAGATCATAACGCCCATCTTGAATTACAACAACGGGTTACTGGATTTGAAGACGATGGCAATGGCGGTGTTAAAGTTCTTACCAACCAGGGGAAAGTTTATGATGCTGACATGGCTGTTCTTTGTGTTGGGTTCCGACCAAACAGTGACTTAGTTCGTGGAAAAATTGACCTTCATCCTGATGGGACAATTAAGACCAACGCTTATATGCAAACATCTAATCCTGATATCTATGCTGGTGGGGATGTAACCTCCGTCCACTTTAATCCTACTAATACCGATCGTTACGTTCCATTAGCTACTAATGCTGTTCGTCAAGGAACGATTGCCGGTGTTAATGTTTTTGGCAATACCATGAAGTACATGGGAACACAGTCAACAACGGGTCTCCACTTGTTTGGCAATACAATGGTATGTACTGGTTTAACATTACGGCGAGCAAAAGAGATGGGTATTGATGCTGATTCCGTTACAATTGAGGATAATTACCGTCCAGAATTTATGCCAACTACCACGCCCGTCTTTATGACTCTGGTATGGGAAAAAGGAACGCGGCGGATTCTTGGGGCACAATTTATGAGCAAACATGATGTTTCTCAATCTGCGAACCTTGTATCTGTATGTATTCAAAATCGTAATTCAATTGATTTTCTTGCTTATGTTGATACATTGTTCCAGCCAAACTTTGATCGACCATTTAACTATGTCAACTTGCTGGCTCAAGCAGCGATTGCCAAGGAAGATAAGAAAGTAAGTAAATAAAAAATAGCGAGGATGAAAAAAATTCGTCCTCGCTATTTTAATGCTGTTTTCTTAAAAATGGCACATCTTGGAAATTAACTTGCATAATTGCATTGGCTAAAAGTAAGATTAAACCACCCCAAATTAGTTGTGGTGTAAGGGGATCATAGCCCATGATAACTGACATGGTGCTGGCAAAAAATGATTCTAACATCAATAATAATCCAGCAGATGTAGCATCAGTATATTGCTGAGCTGTAATTTGCATTCCT
>JAHLFK010000016.1 GCA_018883805.1 Candidatus Limosilactobacillus merdavium
CCTGCTAAAGATTCCCGCTTGATTGAGGAACACTCTCTGTGATGTGGAAGGCACGATCAATCCTCCCAGATAATGTTCGTGTTTTGTTCACAACTTACACTCCTTTGAATCATTATGTGTGGATTATTGCACACAATAAAATGAAAATCAAGAGAATTTGTTCGTAAAAATGCTTGAAAACGAATCTTTTAATGATACAATAGCGTCAGCGTCGTAAAAATAAGAACTTTAATTTGGAGGTACAGTTCATGTCTACAGAAATTACGAAGGAATTTACTCAGGGATTACCTAAAGCTGAACTTCATGTTCATATTGAAGGAACATTGGAGCCAGAATTGAAACTCAAATTAGCCAAGCGCAACCATGTTGATATTGGTCAATCAACAATTGAAGAAGTTCGCCAATCATATCAATATGATGATTTGGCTTCCTTCTTAGCTGTTTACTATCCGGCAATGAATGTTTTACAAACTGAACAAGATTTCTATGACTTAGCAATGGACTACCTCCATCGAGCAGCAAAGAATAATGTTCGGCACGTTGAAATCTTCTTTGATCCACAGGCTCATACTTCACGAGGAATTGCATTCAAGACGGTCATTGATGGCTTATACAAGGCAACGGTCGATGCACGGGCGCTGAATATTGATGCACGCTTAATTATGTGCTTCTTACGTGACTTTTCTCGCGACTCCGCACGCGAAACGCTAGAGGAAGCCTTGAAGTATAAGGATAAGATTCTTGGGGTTGGACTAGATTCTGATGAACATAATAATCCACCAATGAAATTCTTTAACCAATTCACCAAAGCCAGTGCAGAAGGCTTCCACTTAACAGCCCATGCTGATATTGACCAAAAGGACTCGATTGAACACATTCGTGAATTGCTTGAAGTTATCGGTGTAGAACGGGTTGACCATGGAACTAATGTTGTTGAAGATCCGGACTTGGTTGACTTTGCAGCTAAGAACAAGATTGGCTTCACCTCGTGTCCACTTTCAAACTCGTTTGTTAGCCCTGAAATGAAGGGGAAGGAAGTTATTGAACTACTGAGTAAGGGTGTGAAGGTTTCCATTCACTCCGATGACCCAGCATACTTTGGTGGCTACATTGGTGATAACTATTACGCAATCGCTACTAAGTTCAATTTGAGTCGTGACCAAGTAATCACGTTAGCGCGAAACTCTTTTGAAACTAGTTGGATTTCGGATGAACAAAAGGCTCTTTACCTCAAAGAACTTGATGACTATGTCGCTAATAATTAATTGAGATGATCATCTCAAAACAGAAGAAGCTCGATAGTTGGCTAAGTTGCTAACGTACAATACCCCTTAGGGTTGAGACACTTTTAGTATTTCAAGTGTCAACCCTAAGGTGTATTGTACGCCTACTTATGTTATCAAATTAATTTAAATAACTAAAAAGAGGCCGGGAAATAACCCGACCTCTTTGCTATTTTAATGATAAAAATGCAGCGGCTGGCTGTCCAGTCATCCCGCTACTCGTTATTCAATTGTTATCGCAAAACCGTCTGGAGCCAGCTGGTGCCCCTGCATTCCCTGACTAAGAAGCAGTTGGCCCCTGGTTGCTAACTCCGCTGGTGCGCCCGTAGTGTTAAAGAGCCCTTTAAGCACTTTCCCAGCACCTGTACGGGAAACTTCCACCACCCCGATTGGCAGGACATTAAATGCAATTGTCCCGCCTGCAATTAGGTCGGCATAGTCACGACGCAATGCGACTAGCTTCTTAAAATATGCAAGCATTTCTTGAGCATCATCGTCAGGCGCCCAGTTCATTGGCTTCCGACAGTCCGGATCATTGTCTCCATCCATGCCGTACTCGGTGCCATAGTAAATTGACGGTGTTCCAGGCTGCAAGAATGTAAAGGCAAAAGTTTGCTTGACTAGGTCCCGGTTATCGTGGGCCTGAGTCATAATTCGCGCTGTATCATGAGAATCCAAGACATTAAACATCATCTGATTAGTCTGGTCACGGTACTTCATCAGCTGGTTGCTAAGCTGATCAATCATTCGTTCCGCACTAAGCCGGTGGTTGATGAAGTGGTCCAAAATAGCACCGGTGTAGCTGTAGTTCATTACCCCGCTAAATTCGTCCCCGTTCAGCCACGCCTGCGAGGTATGCCAAATCTCACCTAGGATATAAAAATCTGGTTTGAGGGCCGTTGTCTCCTGATGGAACCTCTTCCAGAAGTGGTGGTCAATTTCATTGGCCACATCCAGCCGCCAAGCATCAATATCAAATTCTTCAATCCAATATTTGGCAATTCCCAACAAGTAATCCTGCACTGCTGGGTTAGCTGTGTTGAGTTTCGGCATATGCGGTGTGTAATCAAAGGTATCGTAAGTTGCATCCGGGGTAAATTCAAAGTTCTTGGTCGGCGTGTAAGTTGCTGGGAACTTATTAACATGGAACCAATCAGCATATTTCGAGTTTTGGCCGTTTTTAAGGACGTCCTGCCACTGCGGCGACTTATCACCAATATGGTTAAAGACGGCATCTAGCATTACCTTAATCCCCCGCTTGTGAGCCTGGGCAACCACTTCCTTAAATAAGGCGGCGTCACCAAAGTGAGGGTCAATCTGGTAATAGTCTTCTGTATCATACTTATGGTTAGAAGGGGCTTTAAAAAGCGGGTTAAAGTAGATCCCATTGACACCCAATGCTTGAAGGTGGTCAAGGTGGTCCAGTACACCCTGCAAGTCACCACCATAGAAATCCTGACGACCAGGATGGTCATTGGCATTCCACTTTTTAGTACCAGCAGGGTCGTTGGACTGATCACCATTGGCAAAGCGATCGGGGAAAATCTGGTACCAAACCGTTTTCTTTACCCATTCTGGAGCATGAAACATATCAATCTCTTGGAAGAAGGGCATCCGAAAGTAGGTATTTAAATCATTCAAGGCAGCGTGGTCATCTGGCTGAAGGTAACCCCGGTCGGTATAAACCGTCCTCGTCCCATCAGCGCCAGTGATGGCAAAGGCATACGCCAAGCGCTTTTTCGGCTCGGTAACCGCAATCTGCCAATAATCATAGAGGTCATCTGACAAGATTTTCTTCATCGGCGTCGGTTTGGTATAAAATGGCGGTTTAATTCCCGCCAGGCTGCGAAGACTGTAAGGGTCACCGTGTAATAGCTGGACCGCTTTTACGTCATCTTTAGCAGTCCGTAAACGGATATGCATCGTCTGAGAGTCATAAAGAAAGGCCATTTCGCTTTCCGGCCGGTGGTAGATAGCAGCAAGATTCATCATTCAATATCTCCCTTTTCAACAGAGGTTTCCTTGACAACGTAAACCGTAAAAGCCCCAATCAGTGCTAGGACAGCAGATACGACCAGCATGTGTGGAATGTAGTTGCCCAATAATGGATAAAGAGCAAAGGAGCAAACAGAAGCAACAATCTGTGGGAGGCAGATCCAGCAGTTGAATAACCCCATGTAAGTACCATCATGCTTACCATCCAGGGCATTCGTCAGGATAGTGAACGGGATGGAGTTGATCGTAACCCAGCACATACCGATACCAATAAAAGCAACGAACGATAATAGCTTAGTCGGCGCAACAGATAAGCCCCAGAAGCCGAGGGCACCCAGGACCATTCCTAAGGCGTAGGCAGGTTTCCGAATTCGGTCATTCAGCTTTTGCAAAACCAATCCGTAAATAATTGCTACCCCGACTTCAACGGCAGACAGGACACCAAACCAGTTTCCGGCAGCTTGGTAAGCAGCGCTAGAAGCATTCGTAGTGTGCCAGATGTTTTGGGCCACCGTCCCTGCACCATAAGTCCACAGGTATTGGAAACCAGTCCAAGAGAAAAATTCAACAATTCCCAGCGTCCAGAAAACCTTGGGCGCGTGTTTAACAATTGTGAAGAAGTTTTCACTAATATTAGCATTTTGGTCTAAGCCGTGGTACTTGGCATAAGTCTCTGGGTCATATTCGTCAACTTTCCAAATAGTAAAGATTGATGAAACAACTAAAATCGCAGCTCCAATATAGAATGACCACTTAACAGAATCTGGTAATTCACCCTTAGCTGCAATATTCTTAACCCCAATCCAGGTCAAGAAAAACGGGAAGAGGTCAGCGGCAACGGACCCGATGTTTCCCCAAATCGTCTGCCATGACCAAGCCTGGTCCTTTTGTTCATCGTTTACCATGTCAGAAATCATCATCTTGAATGGCTGCATCGACATATTTGAAGACAGGTCCATAAATAGGATAGCTACCGCGCCGAACCATAGCGCAGTCGAAGTCTTGAAACCAAACGAGCCGGAGTTCGGCAACAGGCACATCACAATGACAGCCACAATCGTCCCTAAAATCAAGTAAGGGAGCCGCCGCCCAATTTTAGGAATCCAGGTCCGGTCGGAAAAGTAGCCGACCAGTGGTTGAACAACCATCCCTGCTAATGGCGGCAGGATGAAAAACCATCCTAGCTTGGTTGGGTCCGCCCCCAGGGTTTGGAAGATCCGCCCCATGTTAGCACTCTGCAAAGCAAAGGCCATCGAAGTCCCCAGGTTCCCAAACGTCATCAGCATTAATACTGAAAACGCGAGGGACGGCAAATTTTTATTTAACTTTTTCTCGCTCATATAATAGTACCTCCATCAATAATTAATAAGTCTATAATGATTACGCTTACATAACACTGCTATCGGCCGCCTATTGCAACCGCTTGCACAAAATCATTAGCAACCGCTTACTTTTAAAAGCTGACGGTCCCTTGGACTCCCTAAATTCTTACCGCACATTTGCTTTTTTAAGGTAAACTGACAATCCATTTAAATTCCTAAATTTCAAGAATAAGTTAGCCACTGGACTCAAATAAATAATACTGACCAATTGATTATTGGTTGATGGAGCTGTGATATATTAAGGACTATTTTTGTTTATAGCTTTCAAAATCAATGACTAAATCAGTGCCGTACTAAAAGCAACTAAATATAATATCTGCTCTATTTTCTTAATCAAACGCTCTTCAATACTAATTTATCTTCACAATAAAAACGATTTCAGCTAATGATTCCGCACTATTTCCCATCATCCATTGTGACAGTGAATTGAGCATGATAGATTAGACCATAAATTACACAAGGAGTGGTCTACATGTTACAAGTGAACACATTGTTTATCATGATCGCCAGTATTCTAGTGTTATTGATGACACCAGGCTTGGCTTTCTTTTATGGTGGTCTAGTTAATCGGCGACACGCTAATAACATGTTATTAACGGTTTTTATGATGTGTGGCTTGGCAGTAATACTCTGGATTGTAGTAGGTTATTCACTATCTTTTTCGGGTAACCATTGGGGAATAGTTGGAAACCTGCGGAACTTCTTAATGATTAACGTCCCCATCGACGCGGTTACCAAAACCGGCATCCCCGTTGGCGACTACACAATGTTCATGATGATGTTTGCAATTATTACTCCCGCTATTTTTTGCGGATCTGTAGTTGGCCACGGTCGGTTTAATTTCTTAGTGATCTTTACCATTTGCTGGTCAATCTTGGTTTACTATCCCCTTGTTCATATGGTCTGGGCTCCCCAAGGACTGTTAGCCAAACTGGGCGCAGTTGATTTTGCTGGGGGATTAGTCGTTCACGTAAATTCAGGAATTACCGCCCTCATTCTCTCTGCCTGGGTAGGGCGACGGAAAGAGATCAATGCCCACCATAATAACCTATCTTGGGTATTAATCGGGACCGCTCTTCTCTGGATTGGTTGGTATGGCTTTAACGCCGGCTCTGCTTTAGCGGTAAATGACACTGCAATTCAAGCAATGCTAACAACCACCATCTCATGCTCAACTGCAATGGTCATTTGGATGATGTTAGACCGCCATCACTTCAATCATGTAACATTAGCCGGTGCCTGTAACGGTGCTATTACAGGTTTGGTAGCAATCACTCCCAGTGCTGGTTACGTTACATTAGGTGGTTCAATAATTGTTGGGATGATCGGTGCAGTTATCAGCCAATCTTTCATCGTTAACATCAAACCGCATTTGCCAATTGATGACGTTGTTGATGCGTTTGGTTGCCATGGCCTAAGTGGTATTTGGGGAGGAATCGCGACTGGTATTTTTGCTAGTCACCAAATCAGCAAGCAAGTCCCTAATGGCTTATTATTTGGCGGTGGCTTTCATCTGTTCATTAGTCAGATTTTTGTCACTTTATTAACAATTATTTTTGTTGCCGTAATGGATATTGTATTAATTAAAGTTCTTACGATTGTTTTGCCGGTCTCGGTTGATAATAAGAAACTAGTGGCTGTCCGAAGCAAGAATGTATAAAAAAGGTCGATAATTACCTCGACCTTTTTTGCTTGCTATCTTTTCAATACTTTCTCTTACCACCATGTTTAACGAATTGCCATTCTTCATCAATATTTTGGCGCATCCGTACTAGGTAGTCGTGAAGCTGCTGAGCCTCTTCATCGGAAAAGCCCTGCAAAGCGACTTCATTTGAGTGAGTATTTTCGCGAATGATGAATGAATATACTTGTTTACCCTTTTCAGTTACATAAAGATGCTTAATTTTCTTATTAACGGGGTCTTTCTCCCGTCTAATGTAGTCTTGCTTTTCCAGGCGATGAACCGCTCGGGCAAGTGTTGTCCGATCGACCTTAATCAAGTTCGACAGCTGTTCAGCAATAATTCCTGGATGTTCGTAAATCCGGACTACATATAAGAACTGGAGGTTTGATAAGCCGATCTCTTTGAATTCAATATTTGACATTGAATCCAATGCTCGTTCAATCATCCCCACTTCACGCAAAACATCAATCATCTTTAACTACCCCTTAACGTTGAACAGCTGGATTATCCTTAGTCAAAGTGTAATCAGCGGTTGTTTCAACGTTAAAGTACTTCTTGATTAATTCACTAAGCTTACTCATTGCTTCCTTAGCGCGAGCGGCTTGTTCAGCGTTTACTGATTCAATAACGATTACAGCGTTCTTTGTATCATCATTAACCTGTGTCCGTGTTCCATCACGCCAGTTCAATGAACGACAAACAGCACCTTCATCATCATAGTACATAATTTCGCCTTCACGGGCTGGATCTGATTCATTCTCACCATTGCCACCAACAGAAACGAATGCTTCTCCACCCTTAGCTTTTCCAAGGTGCATATCACCGGCGATATG
>JAHLFK010000017.1 GCA_018883805.1 Candidatus Limosilactobacillus merdavium
CATTATGAACTGATTGCAGGAGCGATTCATCGATACTTGAACTTACCGGTTTTAGGTTACCTACCGCATAATGAAGCATTGAGTTTGCCATCACGCCAATTAGGATTAGTCCCAGATGATGAGTTGCCAAATATTGATAAAAAAATCTCATTAATAGCGGAAGAAGTTAAGAAACATGTTGATCTTGAGCAATTGGTTGAAATTGCAAGTCCGCTTACTAGGGTTGATAGTGATCCGTTTTCAGGAATAAAGGTAAAGCTTCGGTTAGGAATTGCTAAAGATAAGGCATTTAACTTTTACTATGCGGATAACTTAAGCTTGCTTAAAAAAGCAGGCGTTGAATTAGTTCCGTTTAGCCCTCTTAAAGACAAGAAGCTTCCCAATGTGGACGCTTTGTATATTGGCGGTGGCTACCCAGAAGAGTTTGCTGCACAACTGGCCGCAAATACGGCAATGAAAAACGAAATAATGGCATTTTCTCAAGCCCGAAAGCCAATTTATGCTGAATGTGGTGGCCTAATGTACTTGGGAAAAACATTACGAGAAGAGAATAAGACTTACTCAATGGTTGGGGTTTTTGATGGCGAGAGTCAAATGACCTCGCGTTTAAAGAAATTTGGCTATTGTGTTGCATATCCTAAACAAGATTGCTTGCTAGGAAACGCAGCCCAAAAGATCATTGGACATGAATTCCACCATTCTACGTTTATACCCCTAGATAAGAATCTAACTTCAGTTCTTAATATGCAGAAAATTCGGGACAACAAAATAGTGGATACATGGGATGGCGGATATCAAGTAAGAAGAACGTTTGCAAGCTATCTCCATGTTCATTTCTATCAAAATCGGCAATTATTCATTCAATTTTTGCGAAACTTAGGAGCTGAGGTGCAATGAACATTGTAATTATGGTGTTGCTTGCGTTTATCCTCGATCTTTTAATTGGTGATCCCCATCCTTGGCCACACCCGGTAAAAGCAATTGGACGATTAATCGCAGTGTTAACAAAGAAGTTTAATAAGCCAGAGTATTCTAGGAAAAAGCGTAAATATTTAGGCGTAGCAACATGGCTGATTACGGTTGGTGGCACTGGACTTGTAGCCTATATTGTAATGCGGTTAGCGATGTTTAATTACTATTTATACATGATTGTGGGGACATACTTAAGCTACACTTGTTTGTCTGCTCGGCAATTAGCAATTGAAGCAGAAAAGATAATGAAAAGTCTTAAGCAGGGAAACCTCAAAAAAGCGCGTTACCAAGTAGGGATGATTGTTGGTCGTGATACCGAGAATTTAAGTGCTGAAGAAGTTACTAAAGCAACAATTGAGACAGTTGCCGAAAATACGAGTGACGGTGTGGTCGCCCCGCTGTTATTTTTAGTTATCGGCGGGCCGGTTCTCGGATTAATGTATAAAGCAATCAACACGCTGGATTCGATGGTTGGATATAGAAATGAAAAGTATCGGGATTTTGGTGAATTTTCCGCTAAGGTGGATGACATCGCAAACTACATCCCAGCCCGATTAACGTGGCTTTTCCTAATAATCAGCAGTTGGGTGCTTCGTGATGATACTAGCGAAGCGGTTGCAGTTGGTAAAAGAGATTGTGAGAAGCACTTAAGTCCCAATAGCGCATTTAGTGAGGCAGTAGTAGCAGGAGCACTTCATCTTCAGCTGGGTGGCCCGCACTATTACTTTGGCGAGTTAGTAAAAAAGCCATATATTGGAAATAATCATCTAGTAGTTGCGGCTAACTGGCATTTAAGGCGGACGATTACGATGTTATATATGGCATCATTACTTAGCTTAGGATGTTTTGAACTTATTAGATTATTAATTATTTGGAAGTGAGAAGGATGGAAAAAGAAAGTTATATTACAATCCCCCATCAAATAACCGATAAGAGTTTTCAAATTATTCAAGAAGAGATTGAAAAGATCGACCCAAATTATCAATTTGAAAGCCCTCTACAAGAAGCAGTAATTAAGCGGGCAATTCATACAACCGCAGACTTTGATTATTTAAAGAATTTGAAGTTTACCCATAATGTATTGGAGAAAATAAAAAATGTCCTGATGAATCAGGGGGTTATTTATACAGATACTACCATGGCATTGTCAGGGATTAATAAGCGGCGACTAGATAAGCTCGGTGTAAGTTATCATTGCCTGATTCGGGATCCACGGGTGATTGAAATGGCTAAAGAAAAAGGAATTACCCGGTCGATGGCTGCCGTTGAAGTTGCAGCTAGTGATTCAAGACAGAAAATATTTATTGTGGGGAATGCACCGACTGCACTTTGTAAAATCATTGAGATGGTTAATGAAAATCAATTGGAAACGGCAGCCGTAATTGGGGTTCCGGTTGGCTTTGTTGAAGCAGCTGAGAGTAAGCAGGCACTGTATGAATCAAATATTCCGGCAATTGCAGCACTCGGTAGAAAGGGTGGAAGTAATCTGGCTGCGGCACTGATTAATGCCGTGATGTACAACATGGATATTGAAAAGTTAGGTGATGAATATGGCCGTCACACCAAACAATAATTCAGAGGATAATTACGTTTACTATAACGGACGCAAACTGCGGAAAGGATTTACAACAGGAACAACAGCGACTGCAGCAACAGTAGCGGCAATTAGGACGTTGCTAAATCAGGAGCCGCAAGAGACGGTAACGGTACATGCAGCTAATGGTAAAACAGCAATTTTTGATGTTGAACAAACAGATTTTGACGAACAACAAGCAAGCTGTGCGATAAAAAAGGATGGCGGCGATGACCAGGATGCAACTGATGGCACGTTGATCTTTGCAACGGTAAAGTTACGTGACGATAATGAGATTCATCTTGATGGCGGTAAAGGCGTTGGGAGGGTAACTAAAGAAGGCCTTGCCAATAAGCCCGGAATGCCAGCCATAAACCCAACACCACGGCGGGTTATCAAGGCTGCGGCACGTGAAGAATTAGGTGAGAAGCGCGGCGTAGATATCGTTATTTCGGTTCCAGAAGGCGAAAGAATAGCAAAGCTTACCTATAATCCGCGGTTAGGAATCGTTGGTGGCATTTCGATTTTAGGAACAAGCGGTGTTGTTACTCCGATGTCTGAATCGAGTTGGAAACACTCAATTTCAATTGAGATGAATATTCATAGAAAACGTGGCGATAACACTATTGTATTAGTTCCAGGAAACTATGGTGAGGACTTCGCCAAGGATGAGCTTGGGATCCCGAATGCCAAGATCGTACAGATGAGTAACTTTGTTGGTTATGTTTTACATGAAACTCAGCGGCTTGGTTTTACTAAAGTGCTAATTGTTGGAGACTTAGGGAAAATGATTAAAGTTGCTGGCGGAATTTTTTCTACTCATAGTAAAGATGCGGATGCTCGCGCTGAAATAATGGTTGCTAACCTTGCTTTAATGGGTGGCGTGCCAACAGCATTTTTACGAAAGATTAACCAGTGTTTAACAACAATTTCAATGATTAAAATGATTGATGAAGCCGGTTATCAAGACGTATACCAGATGATTGCCGATAAGATTAAGCTGCGTGCAGAAAAATTACTTGCCCATCGTGAACCACACGTTGAAATTGATGCAGTAATATTTTCTCGTGAGAGCGGCTTCTTAGCTGCAAGCAAACCGTTTCAGGAGATCAAGGGTGAGTGGCAATGATTACAGTATTAGGAATCGGTCCAGGTGATCAAGAATACATGCTGCAAGGAACACACAAATATCTAGCCCAAGCGGATGTGGTGATTGGTTCATCACGACAATTGGCTATTTTTTCAGATATGGCGGAAAAACACATGAAACTACCTCGGTTAGCTGAATTAAAAGATTACTTAGAAGCTAATCCACAAAAGAATATAGTGTTGCTTGCGTCAGGTGACCCGCTCTTATATGGTATTGGAACCTGGGTAAAGAACCAATTGGGTAGTCAGAATATCAAAATTGTTCCGGGGATTAGTTCAGTTCAATATATGTTTCACCAATTACAAATATCGATGAATGACTGTTACCTAACGAGTAGTCATGGTCGTACGCCAGACTTTGATTTCTTGTTAAAACATCCGAAAGTGGGAATGGTAACTGATAAGGTAATTGGCCCCTACGAAATAGGTCAGGAAATAAAAAAACGTGGTCTCCATCGAATTATTTACGTGGGGGAGAAGCTTAGCTATCCTGATGAACAAATAACTAAGTATGATGAGCAAACGATTGAGAATCGTGATTATGAGATGAATGTGGTGATTATTACCAATGCGTGATGATGAGTTCTTAAGAAATAAGGTACCGATGACTAAATCAGAGGTACGGGCAATTAGTATTGACAAACTAGATTTAAGCAATAAGAAATCGATGTTAGATGTTGGTGCAGGAACTGGGAGTATTAGTATTCAAGCTGCCCGTGAATTTAAACAATTAGCTGTAACGGCAGTTGAAATGAATCCAGATGGTATCGATATCATTCAGCAAAATATAAATAAATTTGGCTTGAATAATATCAAATTAGTTCAGGGTACCGCTCCAGCAGATATACCAGACCAAAAATATGATGCAATCTTTGTTGGCGGTAGCGGTACACACCTTAATGAAATTATTCGTTTTGCAAGCACTCATTTAAATGAAGGCGGTGCAATTGGCTTGAACTTTATTTTGTTTGAGAATGCAATGCAGGTTGAAAAATTATTACAAGATAATGGATTTAAGGAGATTGAATTAATTGAAGTCGGTGTTTTGCGCTGGCATAAATTAGGCAAAGGACATTTCTTTAAGCCGAATAATCCAACAATTATTGTGAGCGCACAAAAGTAGAAAGGATGATAAAAATGGCAATTGTAAGTTTTGTAGGTGCAGGTCCTGGTGAAACAGACTTAATTACGTTAAAGGGATATAAATTATTATCTGAGGCTGATGTAGTAATTTACGCCGGTTCATTAATTAACACAGACTTACTAGATTATTGCAAAGATGGTGCTGAAAAGTATGATAGTGCCAAAATGACCTTAGACGATATCGTTGATCGAATGGAAGAATCAGTAAAAAACGGTAAATCAGTCGTACGGCTACAAACTGGTGATTTTTCAATTTATGGGTCAATTCGTGAACAAATTGAAGAAATGAAAAAACGCGGAATAAAATATCAATGTGTTCCTGGGGTCAGTTCATTTCTTGGTGCAGCTTCAAGCATGGGTGTTGAG
The DNA here is from genome assembly GCA_018883805.1 of Candidatus Limosilactobacillus merdavium. Classification (GTDB taxonomy): domain Bacteria; phylum Bacillota; class Bacilli; order Lactobacillales; family Lactobacillaceae; genus Limosilactobacillus; species Limosilactobacillus merdavium. Next base: position 5,204 of record JAHLFK010000017.1, read on the forward strand.
TATACAGTCCCAGAAGTTGCGCAGAGTGTCATTATTACAAGAATGGCGGGACGTACGCCGGTACCAGAAGGCGAATCGCTTAAATCATTAGCTCAGCACCAAACCTCAATGGTAATTTTCCTTTCTGTTCAGGGAATTAGAAAAGTAGTTGAACAACTTGAGGAAGGCGGATACCCATCAGATACGCCAGCTGCAGTTATTTATAAAGCAACCTGGCCTGATGAAAAAGTTGTGCGCGGAACACTAGCAGATATAGCTGAAAAGGTCCATGACGCTGATATTCGCCGGACTGCATTGATTATGGTTGGAAAGTTCCTTGGGGATGAATACAATTACTCACACCTTTATGATGCAGGCTTTAGTACAATGTTCCGTAAAAAGAGTAAGTAAAAATGAAACGGTTTGTGATCATAGCGTTAACAGCAGGTGGTGCGAAAACTGCCCGTCAATTGCAAGAACACTTACAAGAACAG
>JAHLFK010000018.1 GCA_018883805.1 Candidatus Limosilactobacillus merdavium
AATGGACATTCGTCAATGGATATCTATCGTAAGGCCTTCTACCAAGAGATATCACAGCTCCATCAACCAATAATCAATTGGTCAGTATTATTTATTTGAGTCCAGTGGCTAACTTATTCTTGAAATTTAGGACTTTTTATTTTTGCGCCATTTTCAATAATTCTTGGGCATGTTCTTTAGTTAATTTAGTAACCTTCTCACCCGAAAGCATCCGTGCAAGCTCGTTAACCCGTTGAGCTTCACTAAGGATCGTAACTGTGGTAGTAGTTCGTTCATCCTTAACGTGCTTTTGAATCAAGAAGTGGTGTTGTGCAACTGCAGCAACTTGAGGTAAGTGGGTGATACATAATACCTGTGACTTATTAGCAATTACCTTAATTTTATCAGCAATTGCTTGAGCCACACGACCACTAACCCCAGTATCAACTTCATCAAAGATAATGCTAGTTACCCCTTCATTTTGGGCAAAAATCGTCTTCAATGCCAGCATTACCCGTGAAAGTTCACCACCAGAGGCGATCCGAGCTAGCGGACCCATCATTTCACCTGGATTAGTTTGAATATAGAATTCAACCTCATCAATTCCTTCTGGCGTAAAGTGTTCTCGCGTTTCTTTTGCAAAGTGTACTTCGAAAACAGCTTTATCCATATAAAGCTCTTGCAATTGCTGATGAACAAGCTTGGTCAATTGGTGAGCTGCTTTTTGACGGACTTGGCTTAACTTGTGACCAATCTTAGTTAATCGTTCTTCAGAGTTAGCAAGCCGTTCTTCCAGATCACTATTAGAATCAGCTGCCTCTTCCATTGAATCTAACTCTTGCTTAATTTTATCGTAATATTTTAGGACGTCTTTAACAGTGTCCCCGTATTTATGCTCTAAATCACCAATTGTCGTCAATCGCTGGTCGATTTGCTCAAGACGATTATCATCAAATTCAAGTAGATCCAATTGTTGACTAGCCTCATTTGCGACGTCCTGAAGAGCATAGTATGCATCATTCAATGACTTACTAAGTGAATCATAAGCATCATCGAATTCAGCAATTTCGTTAATCGAGTTCATTACCGTTGCCACTTGATCAAGGACGGCACCCTGATCACCACCGTTAAATACAGCCACCGCTTGTTGGAGAGCATTATTAATCTGTTGAAAGTGCTCTAACCGATCACGTTCACTAGTTAATTGTTCTTCCTCATCAGCTTTAAGGTTGGCTTCGGAAATCTCGTTTACTTGATACCGAAGCATGTCTAGGCGTTGGGCCCATTGCTGCTCATTAGTTTGTTTCTTGCTAACTGCAGCTTTTAACTTAGTGTAATCTTGGTATTCGGCGTGATACTCATCTAACAACTTATGAATATCCTTATAAGCAAATTGATCCAGCATCCCCAAGTGCATTTCAGGTTGTAATAACAGCTGATGTTCATTCTGTCCCTGGATATCAACCAACCGTGAGCCAATTTGCCGAAGTGTCGCAGTATTAATTAATTGACCGTTAACCCGAATTACATTTCGTCCTCGCCGATAAATCTCTCGTGAAATAATTAGAATTCCATCTTCATGGTCAATTCCAAGTGAATCAAGAAGATCATTAAATTCAGGATCTTGGGGAATCGCAAACTGTCCTTGTAAAGACAGCTTATCTGCTCCACGACGGATATATTCTTGTGACCCCCGGCCTCCTGCAAGTAGACCGACAGCATCTATAATAATTGACTTCCCGGCACCAGTTTCCCCTGTTAAAACGGTCATTTGATCAGAGAAATCTAAAGACAGGTGCTTAATAATTGCCAAATTATCAATGGTTAATTCCTGTAGCATTGAATCACCTTTAATTCATTAACGTCTGGAACAATTTTTCAACTTTAGCTGCTTTTTCAATTGTTCGACAAACAACCAAGACACCAGCATCATCACCAATTACCGAAAAGATCCCGTCTATTTCTAACTGCCGGATCAAGCTTGCCATTACTGGTCCGTTCCCCGGGCGCATCACAATTGACAAAAATTTATCTTGGCGTTCAAACGAAAGCATATTATTCTTCAATTCTGTGCTTAATCTTGTTTGATTGTCAATCGTACCTTGTGCAGGTAAGGCATAGCGATAACCACCATCATTAGCTGGAACTTTTACTAATTGTAGTTCCTTAATATCACGAGAAATAGTAGCTTGAGTAGCGCTAACCCCTTTGTCATTCAACTCATTTACTAAGTCATCTTGTCGCTCAATCTGCTTTGTTGTTATTATTTCACGAATTAGCTGTTGCCGTTCAGCTTTCTTCATTTAACTCACCCCTTGTGATTAAGTTCCTCATCTGCATTTGCTAAGACTTGATCGATGTCCACGCCTTCACTAATTTTGCCAGGTTCACCCGTTAATTTAAGGTGTACCAGAAATTCAATATTTCCTTGACCACCCTTAATTGGTGAAAAGTCCAAGCCAAGGATATCGAAGCCATCTTCACGAGCAAAGGATAGTACTTCCTCAAGGACCTCTTTATGAACAGCATGATCCTTAATGATCCCGTGCTTTCCGACCTTATCTTTGCCGGCTTCAAATTGTGGTTTGATTAGGGCAACCACTTCTCCACCAGGAATTAAAATTTTAGAAAGTGGTGGCAGAATTAATTTTAACGATATGAACGAAACATCAATTGATGCAAATTCTGGCTGACCGTGTGTAAAGTCCTCCAGCTTACTGTAACGGAAATTAGTTTGTTCCATTACAACTACCCGTGGATCTTCACGCAGTTGCCAAACTAGTTGATTTGTTCCCACATCAAGCGCATAGCTTAACTTAGCACCATTTTGCAACATAACGTCTGTAAAGCCACCGGTTGAGGAGCCAATGTCCAGAACTGTTTTATCTTTTACACTAATATCAAAGACCTTTAATGCCTTAGCAAGCTTTAATCCCCCACGGCTTACATAAGGCATCTTATGACCCTTCATGTGTAAAGTGGTGGTAACTGGGATCTTCTCTCCGGGTTTATCTAACCGTTCATTATTTTTCCCCAATATTTCACCAGCCATTACTGCCCGTTTAGCTTGTTCACGGGAGTCAAAGAGGCCTTGTTTAACTAGTAAAATATCTACTCGTTGTTTTTCCATTTTTAACCTCACAATTTAAAATATGCCAAGAATTGATCATAAACACTAAAGTCACAAGCCGTCTGCTCACTGAGTTGTCTTTGAGTTTCACGCGCTTGGCTGAGTGCTAAATGAAGTTGCTTTTCAGAATCAGGAACGCCAAGCAACCCAGGATAAGTATTCTTATGCTCACCAGCATCTTTATGAACTGCTTTTCCCATCTCTTTAGCGGTGCCCAGGACATCCATTAAATCATCATAAATCTGGAAAGCCAGACCAAATTGAGCACCAAAATCTGCTAATAATTTCTTGGTTGCTTGATCCTGGCCTGTAATGATCCCGCCGGCGAGTACAGCGTAGCGTAACAAAGCTCCAGTTTTTTGACGGTGTAAATAACGTAACTGGTCGAGGTCCAAATGTTGATGTTCACCCTCAATATCACGTGCCTGTCCCGCAACCATTCCTGCCGGACCCGCAGCCTTGGCCAATGCTAGTGATAATTCTGCGCGAATTTCAGCAGGTAATTGATTATCGTTTACCCATTGAAAGGCCATTGTTAATAGACCATCACCTGCTAACGTTGCCATCCCCGCACCAAATTTTTTATGGTTAGTAGGCTTTCCCCGGCGTAAATCATCATTATCCATTGCTGGTAAATCATCATGAATTAATGAATAGGTATGTAACAATTCAAGGGCAGTTGCAGCTTTCATAACGTCAGGAGTCAGTTGTCCACCAAGGGTTTGCACTGTTGCTAATGTCAAAGCTGGTCTTAATCGTTTGCCACCAGCATTAACTGAGTATTCCATTGATTGACCTAACGTATCTTGATCAATATCAGCTGGCATATTTTCTTCAAGGAACTGATCAATTTGCTTTTTTAATTCTGCAAGCTCAACCATGAGATTACTCCTCTAGTGGTTTCTCATCACTACCAAAGCCGCGGTTACCCCCACCGTTATTACTTGGGTCATCCGTGGCTTTTTCATACTGCTTTTCATTCCCATCGTCATCGATTAGGGTACCTAAGGTCTTTTCAGCGTTAGTAAGTTTCTTTTGTAATGAACGTGCCAATTCAATGCCATCTTTATATTGGTTTAGTGCTTCTTCAAGCGGCACATTTCCTTGTTCAAGGTGACTTACAATTTGTTGAAGTTGATTCAATTGTTCTTCAAATGTTGGCTTCTTTTCTTCTGCCATTTTATTTCTCCTTTGTTCCAGTAATCTTAGCGGTTGCTTTCCCATCATTAAAGTGCAAGGTTACTTGTTGCCCATCTTTTAATTCTTTGACACTATTTACAACGGATTGCCGATAAGTAACATATGTATACCCACGTCCCATAATCTTTAATGGGCTTAACGAATCAAGTTGTTGGATCAAGCTATTAACCTGTTGTTGACGTTGATTTTGCTCGTTTTTCATATTCGCCAATAAACGGTCAGATAGTTGATTAACGGTATCCTGTGCCCGTTCAATCGTGTATCGAGGCGAATTAACCTGTAACCGACTGGTAAGTTGTTGAACCGTATTCGATTGATCTTTAACCATATTAACGACATCGTTATTTAGTGTTTGCGTTAATTGATCCAATTTCTGAGCATAATTTTCATATAGCCTACTTGGCTGCTGGAAAATATAACTCTGTAACTGTTTCTGTAACTGTTTGCGATCAAAATCAATAAGGTTCCGCATCGTATTATTAAGGCGCGTCTGATCGTCTTGAAGTGTCATTAACACATCAGATAACCGATTAGGGGTTGCTAATTCTGCAGCAGCTGTTGGCGTTGCGGCACGCTGATCTGCCACCAAATCAGCAATCGTAGTATCAGTTTCATGACCAACCGAAGAAATAACTGGGATTTGGCTATCCGCAATTGCCCGCGCAACAACTTCTTCATTAAAGGGCCATAGATCTTCAAGTGATCCACCACCACGACCAATAATAAGCGTATCAAAGTTATTCATTCGATTAGCTCGTTTAATTTGCCGTGCAATATCTGCCGCAGCCTTATCCCCTTGAACTACAGTTGGGAAAAGAACCACCTGAGCAATTGGGTAACGTCGGCGAACTGTCGTATTAATATCCCGAATAACTGCACCATCTAAACTAGTAACCACAGCGATTCGTTTCGGGAATTGCGGGATTGGACGAGGAATTTGGTCGAACAGACCCTCAGCACCTAATTTTTTCTTTAATTGTTCAAATTGTAAATAAAGAGCACCCAAGCCATCTGGTTCCATCCGATCAACATAGATCTGGTAACGGCCACTCTTTTCATAAAGGCCGATATGACCAACAACCAGAATTTTCATCCCCGTTTCCGGCTTAAAATTAACCGTCCGAAATTGCCGCTCAAACATTACCGCATCGATTACCGCATTTTCATCCTTAATACTGAAATATTGGTGCCGTTGCCGTAAGCGAAAGTTGGAAAGTTCACCGGTAAGATAAACAGTCTTCAAGTATGGATCACGATCAAATTTTTGTTTTAGATAACTTGTTAACTCACTAACCGTTAAATATTGACTTCTATCCATTTTGTCTCCATTCAGTAAGATCAACAGTCTGCTCCATTAACGTTGCAATTGTCATTGGTCCAACGCCACCAGGAACTGGCGTAATCAGTCCAGCAACCGATTTAACACTGTCAAAATCAACATCCCCCGTTAGTGATTTATCCGCTTGACGGTGAATACCAACATCGATTACTGTGGCGCCTGG
>JAHLFK010000019.1 GCA_018883805.1 Candidatus Limosilactobacillus merdavium
GGACATTCGTCAATGGATATCTATCGTAAGGCCTTCTACCAAGAGATATCACAGCTCCATCAACCAATAATCAATTGGTCAGTATTATTTATTTGAGTCCAGTGGCTAACTTATTCTTGAAATTTAGGAAAAGCTAATTAATCGTATGATAAGGTTTAAAATAATAGATTTGAATCCTTACTTAATTAACGCCTTTAACTATTTTTGTCTATTTATATAGACATAAGATGATGAACAAGTGTACTCTTACCGTTTCTTTCAACATTCGTAATAAAAAATTATTAATAATATGTTTTTAAAAATAATTTTAAAAAAAGACTGATGAGCATTTTTACTTATCTAGTATTTACTGTTCGTTATTGAACAAACTCACTTACTAGACACATGTTCATCAGTCTTTTACTTATTTCTATTTAATTTTAATGACGTTTTCTAAGCTTACGTAATTTCTTAATCCGCTTTTGCTTGTCCTTCTTCATCTTCCGTGCCATCCGGTTCATAGCCATTTGACCCATTCGACCAGACATCCCCGGAATTTGACCGCCAAGCATATTCTGCATCCCATTTAAGTTACCGTTAGTTACCTGCTTCATCATCTTCCGCATTTGGTTAAATTGCTTAATCATCCGGTTAACTTCAACGATTGGTCGACCGGCACCAGCGGCTAACCGACGGCGACGACTAGGGTTCATCAAATCAGGATTTTCCCGTTCTTCTGGTGTCATTGAATAGATAATGGCACGAATATGATCGAGTTGTTTTGGATCAAGGTTAAGGTTCTTAAGCGCTGGATTGTTAGCCATCCCTGGCATCATCTTAATGATGTTCTCCAGTGGTCCCATCTTAGTAACTTGGTCCATTTGTGATAAGAAGTCGTTGAAATCAAACGTATTTTCACGCATCTTATCCATCGTGGCTTGGGCTTGTTCCTCATCGAAGTCCTTTTGTGCCTTTTCGATCAGGGTCATCATGTCACCCATACCAAGAATTCGTGATGTCATCCGATCTGGGTGGAAGACATCAAGATCTTCCATCTTTTCACCTTCACCGACAAACTTAATTGGTTTACCAGTAACGGCACGAATTGACATGGCAGCACCACCACGGGTATCACCATCAAGCTTGGTCAATACAACACCGGTGATATCAAGCTTATCATCAAAACCTTGAGCGGTATTAACGGCATTTTGACCAGTCATTGAGTCAATTACCAAGAGAATTTCATCTGGGTTAACTAACTCTTTAATGTTAGCTAGTTCGTCCATCAATTGTTCATCAATTTGGAGACGACCGGCAGTATCGATGATCACATAGTCATTGTGATTCTGCTTGGCAACTTCCATCCCCTCGCGAACAATTTCTACCGGATCAACGTCGGTTCCCTTTTCAAAAACTGGAACATCAATCTGGTCAGCTACTTGCTTTAACTGGGTAATTGCGGCTGGACGGTAAACGTCGGCAGCAATGAACATTGGGCGAGCATTATCTTCATTCTTTAACCGTAAGGCCAGCTTACCAGCAGTGGTAGTCTTACCAGCACCCTGGAGCCCGACCATCATAATTACGGTTGGAATATGTGCAGCTTTGTTTAGGGGAACAGCTTCTTCACCCATTAATTCAGTTAATTCGTCATTAACGATCTTAACGATTTGTTGGGCAGGGTTTAATCCCTTCAGCACATCTGCACCGGCAGCCTTTTCCCGAACCTTCTTAACAAAGTCCTTAACAACTGTAAAGTTAACATCGGCTTCCAGTAAGGCCAGACGAATTTCCCGCATCGTTTCACGGAGATCAGCCTCGGTAACTTTTGGCTTCCGCCGTAGCTTTTCCATCGCCTTTTGCAGACGATCTGTTAATCCTTCAAATGCCATCTTTTATTCTTCCTCCAAATTTTCCAAATGACTAACCAGTTCATTTAGCTTCTTATCACTTGGATAATGTTGCTTTACATACTGTTGAATTTCGTCAGCTTGTTCATTCCGGGCTTGAAATTCAGCATCTAAATGCAGCTTAGCCTCGTAATCTTCAAGGATCTTTTCTGTTCGCTTAATATTATCATACACTGCCTGTCGACTGACATGGAAGTTTTCTGCTATTTCACCAAGCGAAAAATCATCAGCATAGTAAAGCTCTAAATATTGGTTCTGTTTTTTCGTTAAGAGCGGTTGATAAAATTCAAACAGCGAATTAATCCGCTCGTTCTTCTCAATTTCCATCAGCAGCTGCTATACAAAATATAGAATTAAGTAGAATAATATGATTTCCTACCTAACAAGAAAATATATAGCTTTTCCTTTCTTAATTTTATTTACTACCGTCAACATCGGTATTCCCATATCCTAACTAAGAGGGTAATGACATTGACCGACTCTAATAGCTTAAGGGTGTAGCCCACCCCGTAATTTTTTCCTTTATTGTACCAACCGTAATAAATTCATTACAGCATTTTTGTCTCTATCCATTACCGCACCACATCGATAACATACATATTCGTTATGATTAGTATGGTGCTTTGGATTTCCTTGAAGAGTAATCTTCTCGTCACCCTTCTTGACGTGCCCACATTGCGAACAGCGTTGTGTGCTAGGATAATGTTGATCAGCAAAAATTAATTCTTTACCATACCAGTCACACTTATAAGCTAATACCTGTCTGAAGTAACCAAACATTGATCGTTGTAACCCCTTAGAAGCTACATGGCTCATTTGCATTTGCTTAACTGCCAAATCCTCAATAACAATCTTGTCATTGCTATTTACAAGTTTAGTCGTAAACTTTTGAATCAGGTCACATTGAATATTAGCTACTCGTCGATAATCACGCTGTAACTTGGCTCTCGTTTTAACGTAATTATTTGATTGAGTACCTTTTCTACCATTAACTTTTCGCTTACGCGCTAATTGACGTTGATAGTGTTTGATACGTTCATAATAGAATTCTAATTTCTTCGGCAAAGTATTAATCTTACCCTGCGGAGTATTAAAGTGACCGACATTAACATCAACGGCTGTATTTTTCTCCGTTTTAGGCTTATTCTCAACAGCCACTTCAAACGGTAACGCCGCCCAATATTTACCATTTTCACGGTAAATTGATATTACCTTTAGGTCACCGGCCAGTGACTTAGCCCCTTTAAATCTTATATCTGACCATTGTCTGATTCCACGAGGTTTATCTAACCGTAGTTTGCCATTAATTATCTTGGCACGGTCTGTTTTAAAACCTTGCCGAGGTGCTTTCTTTGACTTGAATTTAGGTTTGCCCCAATCGGGTTGTGACTTATCAAAGAAGCTCTTCCATGCCTTGCCTAAGTCAGAAATAGCCAGTTGTAGGCAACGAGCTGAGTATTGGTATTGCCAGTCTGCCTTATTATGAACCAATTCATTACGAACCTTACGCTCGTTTGGGTACAACTTCTTATTTTCCAGCACCACAGATTCGTCATACATATCGTTCCATAGTGCTAAGCCTTCATTCCAGCAATAGCGACGATAATCACATAACTCATCCAGAGCTTGCTTCATGACGGCATTAGGATACAGTTTAACTTTCTCCGTCCTTATCATCTAGTTCACCACTATTCAGAGATTTATCAGCTTTTATTTGGCTTTTGTATTTACGCAAGCTATAAAGCCTACATGAGAACACATGAATAATACTTACCAGATCATCAACCAGTTCTTTGTCTGGGCTAGTATCAGGATTATTCAATACCACAATTTTGGTTCCATGCGCTTCACACAGTCTCTTGAACCAATCAAAGCCAAACCGAATAAAACGATCTTTATAAGTAACCAAAATGGTTTGAACCTTATTACTCATAACCTCATTTAGTAGCACATTCCATTTTTTGCGGTTATAGTTCAATCCACTGCCAATATCAGTAACGTCTTCATCAATAATTATGCCTTTAGCATTTGCATATTGACGAATGAACGCTAGTTGATTTTTCAGGTCATCTTTTTGGCCGTAAGTTGATACTCTGGCATAGGCCACAACCTTTCGTTTTTCGGATGAAGCTCCAGCTCTGCCGATGTATTGTAAGTATTGTTCTTCTGTATAGTAGCGACGATTAGTTGGTGTTCGATATGCCTTGAAGGTACCATTGTTATCCCATTTTTGCAGGGTCCTAACAGTAACACCTAGGCGTTCGGCCATCTCTTTTGGCTTTAACATAGTCATCATATCCGCCCCATATTTCATCTTTCTTACAGATATTATACTGTGTTATTCCACTATTTTCTATATTTTAATTAACAGTTGATTCCTCCTTTAATTAATCAACTTCAACCAAGCCTTTGAATAGGCCGTAAACGAATTCACTCGCATCAAACTTCTGCAAGTCGTTTACTTTTTCACCAAGGCCAACATACTTAACAGGCAGGTGTAATTCATTTCGAATTGCAAGAACGATCCCACCACGAGCAGTTCCGTCTAGCTTAGTTAACACAATACCAGTAACATCGGTACTTTCCTTAAATAATTTGGCTTGGTTCAAGGCATTTTGACCAGTAGTTGCATCAAGCACTAAGAGAACTTCATGCGGAGCGTCTGGAATCTCCCGGGTCAAGATCCGCTTCATCTTAGCTAATTCCTTCATCAAGTTAACTTTGTTTTGAAGCCGACCTGCAGTATCAACGAAGAGAATATCATAATCCTCTTTTTTAGCCTTTTGAACGGCGTCGAAAACTACCGCTGCAGGATCACCATTTTCTGGTCCGGTGACAATATCAACCCCGTCACGTTTTGCCCAAACATCAAGTTGTTCAGTTGCTCCAGCACGGAAAGTATCTGCTGCCGCAAGGAGAACTTTCTTTCCTTGATTCTTAAAGAGGGCAGCCATCTTACCAATTGTAGTGGTCTTACCGGCACCGTTGACACCGACGAACATGATTACAGTTGGACCTTCCTTAGCGAAATTCAAGTTAGCATTCTCGTCCTTACCAGCGGCATCATATAATTCAACCATTTTCTCGATGATGACGTTAGAAACATCCTGCTTACTCTTGGCATTTTGCAACTTTACTTCTTCTCGAAGTTCGTCACTCAACTTCATTGCCATATCATATCCAACATCTGATTCAATCAGCATGTCTTCAAGATCGTCAAAGAAGTCTTCATCAACATGTCGGAAGTTCGCAAGGAAACGATTTAACCGAGCACCAAAACCGGTCCGTGATTTTTCCAAACCTTGATCATACTTCTTGGCGGTACTCTCTTCATCGGCACTCGTTTCATTGCTTTCTTCACTTGCTGAATCTTCATCATGAGCTGGTGCTTCACTTACGGGCTCTGCACTTTCCTCTAATTCAGCTTCAGAACTAGCAACGGCTTCATCGGCTGCTGGTTCAGGCTCTGCAACAGTTGAATCGCTTGCTGTCTCAGAAGCAGGTTTCTCACTCTCTTCTGGTTGCTCAGAAGCAGCAACATCTTCTTCTGCCTCTGCAGAGCTTTCTGGAGCAGCTGCATTATCACTGGAATCAGCAGGAGTTGTTGATTCTACAGGACTAACTGAAGAGATTTCTTCATTATCCTCAGCCTCACTGACAGGTGATTCATCCGCTTCACTGGCAGTCTGTTCTTCTTCAGTCTGACTAGGCTCTGCTGTTTGGCTAGCAGGACTTACTGTTTCACTAGCACTTTCTGAAGCGGCAGAAGGTTCTTCGCTAACCGCACTAGTTGCACTGTCAACCTTTTCTTCAGATTTAGGTGCCTGACTTTCTTCCTGCTTATCTTCATGCTTTTTATGGCGACGAAAAATATCAAATAATCCCATAATCTACGCCTTCTTTCTAATCGTTTTGACCTTCAAGAGCATCAATTACATCTACTGAAACCATTCGGGAAACGCCTGACTCTTGCATAGTTACCCCATAAAGGACGTCAGCATTCATCATTGTTCCCTTCCGGTGAGTAATCACGATAAATTGTGGACCATCGTTACCAAAATGACTTAAGTAATTAGCAAACCGTTGAACGTTAATATCATCCAGGGCAGCTTCTGGTTCATCTAAGATTGCAAATGGTACTGGTCGTACTTTCAAGATTGCAAACAAGAGAGTAATTGCTGTTAGAGCCTTTTCCCCACCAGATAACAAACTCATTCGTTGGTTCTTCTTGCCTGGTGGTTGGGCCATAATATCAATTCCCGTGGTTAATAAGTCATGTGGATCCGTTAATACTAGTCGTGCATGACCACCATCAAAGATTTGTTGGAATGTTTGGTCAAATGCAGCAGAGACTTTACTAAAGGTCTCACTAAACCGGGCCTTAACTTGTTCATCCATCTCAGCCATCGTCTCGTTTAACTGATCTCGTGAAGCAAGCAAGTCTGATTGTTGTGCTGATAAGAAGTCATAACGTTCTTTGACCCGCTTATATTCAGCAATTGAACCTGTATTGACTTCACCAAGATCATCAAGTCCTCGCTTCAATAATTTCAACTTAGTCTTTAATTGATCATCAGGAAGATCACTGATATTTTCTCGAGCTTCGTTGATTGTCATTGAATATTGTGAACTCAGATGATTCAGGCAATTATCCAGTTGTGATTCTTGACGAACTCGTTGCGCGTCAAGCTGGTTTTTCTCATTTGTAGCAGCAGCAAGTAAATCCCGCAAACGATCGTGCTCAGCTTCAGCATCATTTACTTGTCCATCAAGTTGAGCTAACTTTTCCTTCACTTCTCCGATTTGTTCTTTAGCAGAAGCGAGGTCTTGTTGAGCATTTTGTAATGCCGTTTCGTTAGACTCGTTATTAGCGTGATCACTGTTAAGCTGCAAATTAAGCTGTTCAACCTGTTGATTAAGGTGATCAATGTTAATCTGCAAGTTCTGCTTCTCTTGCCTTAATTCTCGCCGCCGTCCCTTTACCTGTTGAAGACGTTCATTAGCAACTGCAATCCATTGTTCCATTTCATGCAACTGTTGACTCTGTGCAGATTCATCGTTCTGTAATTGTTTGATCTGATCTTGCATGGCAGCAATTTGTTCCTTATTAGCAGCAAATTGACTTTGCGCGGTCGTTAACTTTTCTTGATTGTCTTTAACCTGCTTTTCGTAATCAGCATGCTGATCATCACGCTGACCTGACTGGAATTCTAAGGCAGACACTTGACGCTTCAATGTTTGCTGTTGACTTTGCAGAACTTGTTGTTTGCCGCTAGCAGAATGAAGTTCTTCTGTCGCTTGACGTAATTGTTCCTGAAGCTGGTTGATTACTTGTTCAGTATGTTGCTGATCATTTTGTAAACCAGCGACTTGCTGTTCTAATTGCTTTGCCTTTGACTGCTCATTAGTCAACGCAGTTTGGAGCTGGTTTGCTAATTGTTTCTGGCTTAACAATCCAATTCGTTGATGACGATTAGCACCACCAGTCATTGCCCCACTAGCATTAATTAACTGACCATCAAGAGTAACAATTCTTACCGCATGATGACCCTGACGTGAAATTGCAGTTGCGTTGTCAAGGTTATCAACTACGACAGTATTACCAAGCAGGTGTTGAGCAACAACATCATATTTCGGTTCATAATGAATCAAATCAGTTGCCCGTCCAATATAGCCAGGTAATGATTGTAACTGGTTAAAAATTGTCAATGGTCGGCGATGGCTCAAAGTATCAAGGGGCAAAATAGTTACCCGACCAGCCCGTTGCCGGACCAAGTAGTTAATAATTTGCTTAGCAGTTGTTTGCTGATCAACAACTAATTGCTGGAGCTGACTACCAAGAACCGTTTCAATTGCAGTCGTGTACTTATCAGGAACATCGATCAATTCATTAACTGAACCTTCAAGGCCGTTAAATTGTTGGCGGTGCCTTAAGACATTCTGAACCCCCTGGTAATAGCCAGAATATTCTTCCTGCATTGATTGATAATTCTTAATCCGCGACTGAAGGGAGTGCACATCCCCTAATGCTTGATACCATGAACGCTGGGCGTCTTGGTATTGGGATTGCACTTGATTTTGTCGTTGTTGATTCTTTTGCAATTTCTTCTGCAATTCGTCAACATTAGCCTGACATTCACTTACTGTGTCACTAGTCGTTGTCGATTGCTGTTCAACTTCTTGCAGTCGTTCACGAGCTGCCTGGAGTTCAGCATTTCCTTGTTGTTGAGCATTAACGCTTTGTTCATGATTACTTTTAAGGAAGGCTTCCTGGTTCTGCAAGGTAGTGATTGTTTGCATTAAATCAACTTGCTTGCCTCGCAGTTCTTCCAGTTGACCATTAACATGCTGAATTCGCTGACTACTGCTCATCTGCTTTGCTGTTGTAAGTTCATCCTGATGAGCATCAATTGCTTGTTCCTGCGCTGTGATTTTCTTTGCTACTTCTTCTAAGTCGTTTTGAAGTTCTTCATAGCGCTTTTGCAAATCTGTCAATTGTTTATTCAGTCGATCACGTTCACTAACTTGCTGCTCACGTCTGATCGATGTAACAGACTGCTGGTTCTTTAGTTTCCCAATCATTTCAGTATGCATCAGGATTTGTGATTGAAGCTCATCCTTATGCGTTTGCAAAGCCGATTGTTCTTGTTTCAGCTTATTGAGGTTAACTGTCGATTGCGTTAACTGGTCGTTATAGTCTTTCACCATTTTCTGGTTAGAACTTAACTTAGTACGGACACCTGTCAAATCTTGACGGACTTGATCATAGGAACGAACCGTTTGCGTACGATCGAGTAAGTCGTATTGGCCCTTTTGTTCCAGGTAATCTTCTGCCAGGGCACTTTCATCTGCCAATGGCTCTAACTGACTGTCCAACTCCGCAATAATATCGTTAACCCGATTAAGGTTATCCATTGTAGAACTAAGACGCTTTTCAGCAGTATCCTTATTCTTTTTATATTTAGCAACCCCAGCGACTGTCTCAATAATTGCTCGGCGATCTGCTGGCTTACCATTAAAAATAGCTTCGATTCGTCCCTGAGAAATAATGGAAAATGACTCACGACCTAAGCCTGAGTCAATAAATAAGTCTGTAATATCTTTAAGCCGGACCGCCTGCCCATTCACAAGGTACTCGCTATCACCATTGCGGTAAAGCTTTCGCGTGATTGTGAGTTCAGTAAAATCACTAGCAAGGTAGTGATCACTATTATCAAACGTAATCGAAACCATCGCACGATTGAGAGGCTTCCGGTCACTTGAACCATTAAAGATGACATCTGCCATCTTATCTCCCCGGAGTTGATGAGCAGATTGTTCCCCCATAACCCAACGGATTGCTTCAATAATATTACTCTTACCACTACCATTTGGGCCGACGATCCCAGTCATTCCCGGCTTAAACTTAATCGTTGTCTTCTGAGCAAAGGACTTAAAGCCATCCAATGTTAGAGATAATAATTGCATAACTTTACTTACCTTCTTGACGGAGCTTGTTTAATGCCTGACTGGCAGCTTGCATTTCTGCATGTTTCTTGGAAGAACCAATTCCTTCACCAATTACCTTACCATCGGCAGAAACGTTAACCTTAAACTTGGGATCATTTTCGGTTCCTGATTCTTCGAGTAAGTGGTATTCGATATCAACATCGCCATCACGTTGTAAGAATTCTTGCAAACTAGTCTTGGCATCAACTGCATGATCGAACCAGCCCATATCCAACTTAGGGAAAATTACTCGACGAACAAACTTTTCGACTGCTGGACGACCTTGATCTAAATATAAGGCTCCAATAAAGGATTCAAAAATATCACAGAGCAAACCTGGACGTTGCCGTGCGCCTGCCATTTCTTCACCATGGCCTAGACGGATATACTGATCGAAGTGGCATTCCTTAGCAAACTTAGAAAAGCTATCCTCACAAACCATTGCAGCACGTAAACGAGTTAATTTCCCTTGAGGTAATTCTGGATAACGCTTATAGATATATTCAGAAACAATTAATTCCAACACAGCATCGCCAAGGAATTCAATTCGTTCATAAAACTTAAGTCCTTGATGAGGATGTTCATTTACATATGAAGCCTGGGTAAATGCTTCTGCAAGCAAATCAGGGTTATCGAAATGAATATCAAATTCCTTGGCCAAGTAGTCTTGTAACTCCTTAATAGTAAAAACTTCCTTCCTTTTAGTTAAAATGTGAAAAAAGCCGCGACAAAGTACAAGCCTTCATCGCGGACCTCAAAAACTATTAATCAGCGGTATGTTCGGCAATGTAGTCAACTACTTCACCAATCGTACTTAACTTTTCAGCATCATCATCGTCAATTTCTTCGCCGAATGTATCTTCTAATTCGAGAACAAATTCAACAAAATCAATTGAATCAGCATCTAAATCAGTTTTTAAGTTTAACTCATCGGTAATTTTTGCCCGATCAACATCAAAGTGATCAGCCACGATTTCTGAAACCTTATTAAAGATTTCTTGCTTTCTATCTTCAGCCATTGACTGTTACCTCTCTTTATTAGTTCGCTATTATTTTAGGCGTTTTTTGTGCTCTTGTCTACTCATTGTTTGCACTAAAGAAATCAACCGTTTTTTCGATTACGCCAGTTTTCAGCATTGTATGAATTTGGCTAATCGTGTTCTTAACAGCAGTTGCATCTGAAGAACCATGAGTTTTAACAACAGGGGCGTTTAATCCAAGTAAAACCGCGCCACCATAAGTTGAGGCGCTCATCTTTTGACCAATTCGGTGGAAGACTGGTTTAAGCATTAAGTAACCTAACTTAGCCCGCAAACCACCATTAAGAATACCATCCTTAATTAGGGTCATCATCATTTTGGCTGTTCCTTCAGTCGCTTTTAGTGCAGCGTTTGCAGTCCAGCCATCACTGACGATAACATCAGCCTTACCAAACAGGAGGTCACCAGATTCGACGTTACCAATGAAGTTTAGATCTTCTTTTTCATTCAGCAATTGCCAAACTTCCTTATGTAACGTATCACCCTTATCCTCTTCTGCACCATTGTTAAGAAGTGCAATTCGTGGGTTAGCAACGCCAAGAACTTTTTCAGCATAAAACTTACCGAGGTAAGCAAATTGTACTAAGTTCTTTTCCTTGCTTTCCGCATTGGCTCCAGTATCAAGGTAAACAAAATTCTGCCGCTTAGCACCCGGTGTGGCAATTGGCAAAATACTCGTCAATCCAGGACGATCAATACCCTTTACTCGACCAACAATGAAAATTCCTGCAGCTAGTACTGCTCCAGTATTTCCGGCAGAGAAGAAAGCATCAGCATCCCCCTCCTTAACGGCACGGGCAGCCCGAACGATTGATGAATCCTTCTTCTTGCGGATTGCGCGAACAGGTTCTTCACCCATTGAAATTTCTTCAGTTGTTTTAACAATATTCAATCGATCATTGTTTTTGATCATTGATTCAAATTTAGCTGGATCACCATAAAGATCAAAAGTTAAATCAGGATACAAATCCCGCGCTTCTTCGACCCCTTCAATGATTGCTTTAGGTGCATTATCGCCACCCATTGCATCAACAGCTATCTTCATTAAAATCCCTCCCTACATTTAATCAAAGTGTGTTTCAAGTTGATTTCGTTTCAAATAAAGGACAAGTGGTTGATTATCATCTATTTCATCCCAATGAGGGGTGGCCAGTAAGCTGGTAGCATCTTCCTTTGCAATTTGAAGGATCTTCAAATTACCAATTGGATCACCAACTTTGAAGTCAGGCACACCCGACTGCTTAGCACCAAGGACATCTCCGGCACCACGCAATTCAAGGTCTCGCTGAGCAACCTTAAATCCATCGGTAGTTGCGACCATCGTCTTCATTCGTGCGATCCCTTCATCGGTTTTTGGATCAGAAATTAAAAGACAGTAACTCTGTCGATCACCACGACCGACTCTTCCCCGCAACTGGTGAAGCTGAGCCAGTCCGAAACGATCAGCATTATAAATCACCATTACTGTAGCGTTAGGGTTGTCGACCCCAACTTCAATAACCGTGGTTGAAACTAGTACCTGAATTTGTCCATCTTGGAACTGTTTCATTACTTTGTCTTTTTCATCCCCGGTCATTCGACCATGAAGGAGTCCAACACTGTAATCTGGTTTAAAGTAATCAGACAATCGTTCATAAAGATCAGTGGCATTCTGAACATCCAATGCTTCTGATTCTTCAATCAACGGACTAACAACATAAGCCTGTGCACCATTAGCCAACTGTTCACGAAGGAATTTTAATGCGTCATTACTTTGCTTATCTTTTAGCCATCGCGTTTCAATTGGCTTTCGTCCAGCAGGTAATTCATCGATTACGGAGACATCCATTTCTCCGTATGAAGTGATCGCTAAAGTCCGCGGAATTGGCGTAGCAGTCATTGCTAAGACATCAGGATGCTCCCCCTTTTCACGGAGCTGCTGTCGTTGGTTTACCCCAAACCGATGTTGCTCATCGGTAATTACGAGTCCCAAATTAGCGTATTCGACATCTTTTTGAATTAAAGCGTGCGTTCCAATAATTAAGTTAATATCGCCTTTTTTGATTGCATTAATTAATTCTCGATGCTGTTTTACCGTTAATGAACCTGTCAGCAAGCCAACATGGACATGGGTACCTTCAAAGACTTTTGCGAGCTTCTCAGCATGTTGAGTTGCCAAAATTTCCGTTGGCGCCATTAAAGCAGCTTGGTAACCAGCAGTAATTGTCGCGTAAATTGCGATTGCGGCCACGATGGTTTTACCAGAACCAACATCCCCTTGCAAAAGACGATTCATTTGAACTGGCTGCCTAAGATCCCAACAAATTTCATTGACCACTTTCTTCTGTGCATTGGTCAATTCAAACGGTAACTTAGCAATAAAAGCTTTGAGTTCGTCGTTGTGGTATAGGATTCTGGTGCCGTCTTCTTTACGGTGTGCGCGACGAATCGCCTGCAGCCGTAATTGAAACAAGAAAAATTCTTCATAGATTGCTGTTCGTCGTGCTGCTTTTGCTAAAGATTCATTCTCAGGAAAATGCAAATCTTTAATCATTTCACGACGATCCATCAATCGATAACGGTTACGCAGTTCAGTTGGCAACAGAGTAGGAATTATTCGTTGATACTCTTCGTATGCCTGTCGAATTAACGACCGCAGTGTTCCCTGACGAATATGCTTATTAACGGAATAAACGGCTCCAAATTCGTTCTCTGGAGTTCCAGTTGCGGTCATTAACTTGTTCCCTGTAATTTGCTGGCGGGTAGCGTCCCACTTTCCCATTACGGTAACTTGCCGGTCAAGCTCAACCTGCTTCTTTAAGTATGGTTGATTGAAAAAAGTAGCCATAATAACTTGCTGGCCTACTTGCATCCGAAAGCTCAAACGATTTCGTCGATAACCAAACCGACTAAATAACGGTTCAGAAACAATCTTCCCTTTTACCGTTACCTTTTGCTTATCCTTAACCGTACTCAGATCTTTAGGAGTAAAGTCATCGTACCTCGTCGGGTAATATGTAAGTAAGTCTTCAATCGTATCAATATTTAACGTTGCTAAGGCAGCAACTCTTTGGGGACCCACCCCCTTTAATACTGAAACAGGATCTTGCAAACTTTTCATCATACTACCCTCCTTCATGTAAGTGCAAAAGGAGTTAGGCAGACATCAAGTGATTGGTGTTGCATCCAACTCCTTATTTAACCTAGATTATTCGACTGAAATCAAGTATGGATATACTGGTTGGCCACCTTCATAGATTTCGGTTTCTAACTCGTCATCCATTTCTTCAACCGCTGCCTTAATAGCTTCAGCAGTTTCCTTGTCACCATCTTGTCCATATAAGATTGTCACAATTTCACTGTCTTCATCAAGCATCTTTTTAACCATCTTAATGGCAGCTTCCTTTAGATCAGGATCAGTGTCAACGATCTTACCGTCAACAATTCCCATGTAGTCGTCCTTCTTAATTGACTGACCATCAATTTCGGTATCACGAATAGCATTCGTTACTTCACCGCTCTTAACTTCTGAAAGGTTAGCTTCCATGTTAGATTGGTTTTCATCTAATGATGCTTCTTGGTTGTATTCAAGTAAAGCTGTCATTGCTTGTGGAATAGTCTTACTGTGAACAACCTTGGTTGGAATATCAGCAATGTCAGCAGCTTGTTCAGCAGCCATGAAGATATTACCGTTATTTGGCAAAACAAGTGCTTGCTTTGCTCCACTATTGTTAATGGCATCAGCGATATCTTGAATACTTGGGTTCATTGTTTGACCGCCCTTAATAACATGAGTTACACCAAGGCTTTGCAGCAACTTAGCAATTCCGTCACCTGATGCTACTGCAATCACAGCAGTTTCAGGTTTAGGCTTTGCTGCTTCACGGGCCTTATCAATTGGTGATTCAGCTTGTTCAGCTTCTTCTTCATCATGTTCCATGATTTCTTCTTGTTGCCAAACCATGTTGTGGATTTCGATTGTCTGTAAATCACCAAATTGTTGTCCCCATGATAATACTTCACCAGGATGTTCAGTATGAACGTGGACCCGAACAACAGAATCATCATTGATGACTAACAAACTGTCACCCATCTTAGCAAGGTAATTGTAGAAAGTATCGTAATCAAATTTTTGCTTAACTTGCTTTCCCTTACCAATCCGAACCAACATTTGAGTACAGTATGTGTACTTAATATCTTCGGGATTCAATTTACCTTGGACGCTTTCGTGGTCCATTGCGTTAACCATTTCATCGATTTCAGCATTATCTGGCTTGTAGCTTTCGTCCTTATCAACTTTACCACTTAATGCCTCATCAAAGGCTTCAAGAACAAATACAAGTCCTTGACCACCTGAATCAACAACGCCAACTTGCTTTAGAACTGGCAAAAGATCAGGAGTCTTCTTCAAAGCAACCGTTGAAGCTTCATAGATTGCATGCATAATTTCAACGATATCTTGAGTTTCTTTGACTTTCTCTAATCCTGCTTGAGCAGATTCACGAACAACGGTTAAGATGGTTCCTTCTGTTGGCTTCATAACAGCTTTATAAGCTACTTTGGCACCATTAGCATATGCATCAGCAAAGTCTTGAGCATCAAGAACGTCCTTACCTTCAGCAGCCTTAGCAAAGCCACGGAAAATTTGAGAAAGGATAACACCAGAGTTACCCCGAGCTCCCATCAATAGTCCTTTAGCTAAAGCACCAGCTAGGTCGCCAACCTTTGTACTATTTGATTCCCGTTCGTACTTGGCTCCACTAGCCATTGAAGATGTCATGTTCGTTCCAGTATCCCCATCAGGAACTGGGAAAACATTTAATGAATTGATAAATTCAGCATTCTTGCTCAACTTGCTAGCGGCAGCCTGAACCATCTTGCCAAATTCAAGATTCGTAATTTCAGTAACAGCCAATTATCTTTCCTCCTAGTAGCGCAAATTAATCGTCAAGTGAGCGGACACCTTGAACACAAACATTAACGGAATTTGCAGTAATCCCTAACATTGATTCAAGGTTGTACTTTACTTTTGATTGGACGCTCTTTGAAACTTCTGAAATTTTAGTACCATAGCCAACGATAATGTTAACGTCGACAGCGACACCATTATCTTGTTGACGAACGACAACACCACGGCTAAAGTTTTCCCGACGCAAAATTTGGTTTACACCATCGCGCAATGGGTTGCGGCTAGCCATTCCTACTACACCATAGTTATCAGTGGCTGCCCCACCAACAACTGCTGAAATTACATCGTTATCAATATCGATCATTCCAGATTGTGTTTTAATTTTAACTGCCATTATATGGCCTCCTTATTTGGTCAATAAAAGCTTAATTAATTTTGTTTTTATGATTATTTTTAATTCTTTAGCATGAGTACTTTCAGTAATCAAACTGCAGAAACTCATACTAATAATACCATAGCACGGCGATTGAAAAAAGTCGTTCTATTAAAATTAGTTAACGGCATATACTAATTTTAAAATAAAAAATAAGCCGTCCAGAATTGAACGACCTTATTTTCTGATTTAATTAAACCCGAGTCACTTTACCGGACTTCAGTGTACGTGCTGAAACGTAAACCTTCTTAGGCTTGCCGTTAACCAAAATGGTTACCTTTTGCAAGTTAGGCTTCCAGCTACGACGAC
>JAHLFK010000001.1 GCA_018883805.1 Candidatus Limosilactobacillus merdavium
TCCTTAACCGTTACAGTCTTTTGCTTCTTTCGAGCTTCACGCTCTTTCTTTTGCAGTTCGTAACGGTACTTCCCGTAATCCATAATCCGGGCAACAGCTGGCCGGGCCTTTGGAGCGACAAGGACTAAGTCAAGATTAGCTTCTTCAGCCAATTGTAAAGCTTCACGCTTTGACTTAATTCCTAATTGTTCGCCATCTTGACCAATTAGCCGTACTTCACGAGCACGAATACCGTTATTGACAATCATATCTTGAGCTATGGCAACGCACCTCCAATTTTATTAGCGAAAGATCAAGCAAAAAAGCGGAATGCAAATTGCACCCCGCTAGTAATAAACAATATTAAATATTGCTTTATTTAACTCGTCAGCCCGGCAATCCTTATCACCTAGGCGAGAAGCGGGTGCTTCTGCTTTTTCTTTCAACGTTATCTAGAATACTAAAGCCAACATCGAATGTCAAGGAAAAGTCTTAAATCATCCAGATTTTATCCCTTATCGCGGAGATTCTTTCCTTCCATTTCGTATTGACGGGAAAGAAACTTAATCCGTTCCATTATTCGACTTGCCTTAACTGGTTCTTCTTCACCCTTAACGTTAACTTTTAAGTGTTCTTGTAACTCATCCATTGAGAAGTTCGAACTAAAGAAAGTTGGCAACTCTTCTTGCATTCGGTACTCAAGAATAACACCAAGAATGTCATCCCGTGCCCATGTTGTCATTGCATCGGCCCCAATATCATCAAGCATTAAAATTGGCGCCTTCTTAACTGCATCGATCTTTTGACCAAGGTTATTATTCTTGATTGAATTACGCATTTCAACAACAAAGCTTGGAAAATGCATCATTGTTGTTGGGATTTCCTTTTGTCGTGCCAGTTCGTTGGCAATTGCTCCTAAGAGGAAGGTCTTACCAACTCCGAAACGACCGTATAAATATAATCCTGGTCGGAATTGCTGTGGTGTAAACTGATCAACAAAATCAAGGGCAGCATTCAATGCCGCATTTCGTGTTTCTGTTTGATGCTGGTCATCAATATAGAAATTGTCAAACGAAGCATTCTGGATAAATTTTGGCATATTAATTGATGAAACCAATTGCTGAATATGTGCCTGGTGCTGCTGTTCGATCAGCTTTTTGGTCGGTACATAGGTGACATCAATTTGGCCAGCATTAACAATTAATTGTGGTGAGTACCCAGGAGCAACTGTTGCTGTCCCCTTTTTTATCAATTGTTTCTCATGATAAAACTCATAAAGTTTTGCTTCCCCACGATTAATCGCTTCTTTAGAAAGAATTTGACTATTTTTATTCAGGAATGATGCAACATCAGGATCTGCAAATACTTGGCGCATTGTCTCTTCATACGCCGGTCCAATATTTTGACCCTTCATGATCTCCTTCATTGTTTCACTTAAAGATCTCATTTACTTTCATCCCCTTTTGGATTAGCCGATTTACGCCGCCTAGCTAAACGTTCGCGGAGTCTATTCAACTGCTCTGGCGTTGATTTTTCGCTTTGCTCTTCTTTTTGCTTAGACCAAGCTGGCATCTTTTCGCGAACTGTAGTTGCCTGCCGTTGACGATACGTTGTCCGTTTTCCAGTCTGACGCTGGTTCTTTTGACTAGTAAAGTTTTGAATATGAGCAAGCGCGCTCTCCGGAGTAGTCACCCCAGCACGCATCCAATTATTAGCAATCGCATTAACATAATTAGCCTGGAGGGTTGCTTTGCCCAACGAAGCAATTACATACCAAGACAAGACATTCACAACACTAGGCTCCAATTGCTGTTCTTGAATTAAGCTTCGAATAATTGATCGTTCGCTTGAAGTAACGAAACCACCCATTTGCTGTTTTAACTGTTGTAGGAAAGTAACTGGTGGGTAATACTTGCAGGTTTCAATTAATTGTTGTTCTTCATTTGAAAAAGAAGTTTGCGTCTTAGTTGAATCATGGTTATCCACCGGTGCTTCATGCTTGACCGCATCGACACGATATCCACTAGCGATTAACTGTTTTAATTTCTTTGGCTGAATCTTATTTGTAACTAGATCGGTTGCCTGAGGTAAAATGCGGGCCATTGTTGGCTCATCAATCCCATAAAGCCGGTGTTCAACCTCAATTAGTTCACGATTAGTTTCCAAATCAGATTCAGTAATTGGCTGGTTACTTAATAATTCAACAAGTGTCGGCCAATCAAAGTCAGTTGCAGTTATTTTAGGCTTTTGCTGATACGATTGCTCATCCTTCATTCTCACTTGAGCTTTTTTTATTTCATCTGGCAAGTGAGTAATTCGCTGTTCATCGACATGAAAAGCATCAAAGAAATGATGAGTAACTTCTTTCAAGCTCGCCTTGTCATTTAAAGAAAAACGTTCCGCATACCGGCTAAGCTCTTTGAACCGCTCTTCGCCAACAGCCTCTAAAAGCAACACACTCAGTAAATTATCATTAATGAATTCCGCTGGTGTAATTGTTGGCTGTAACTCATAGACGAAGAGTTCACCAAGCTGATCTATTTGATGGAATGTTCTGAGCATCCCCACTGCTTCTAGCCGTTGTAATGCATCATCAGCTACCTGACGACCATCGTTTAACTGAATTAATAATTGAGACTGCAAATGACGATCACTAATTACCGGCTGGTTTTGCAACCGTGTTTGTAAGGCATGAAACATTGCAAACGCAGCTGGTCCTAAAATTGGTTGGTAAAAGAGCGTAAAAACTTCTTCATTGAAGTTCGGCCACTGATGGCTAGCTGTGACAATATAACCAGCACTTGGGTCAAACAATTGCTTATCTCCTGTCATTGTGGCCTTTCACTCCTTTTACTTCTTATCACCGTTTTTCATCATTGATTCAAGCTCGTTCATAAATGCATCGACATCTTTAAATTGCCGATAAACACTAGCAAACCGAATGTAGGCAATCTCGTCAACATCTTTCAATTCCTGCATTACAAACTTACCAATCACTTGACTAGAAACCTCATTTTCGCCAAGGCTCCGTACTTCTTTTTCAATTTTATCTGCAACCTTAGTCAGTCGTTCCATACTAACAGGCCGTTTTTCTGCAGAACGGACAATCCCGTTAAGAATTTTTTGCCGGCTAAATTCCTGACGAGTACCGTCCTTCTTGATTACTAATAGCGGAGTTTCTTCATACCGTTCAAAGGTAGTAAACCGAAATCCGCAATGAACACATTCACGACGCCGACGGATAAATGTTCCATCTTCACTTGGTCGACTGTCGACGACTCGCGAACCATTTTTATGACAATGTGGACAGCGCATCTAACTTCCCCTCCTTACTTATCTCAATCTATTATTCTATCACAAGTTATAATCCTGCATATTATCAATCAATTTGGCGACTTGTTGCTTTAAATGATCTTCATCGCCATTATTGTTAATTACAATATCAGCTAACCCCTTTTTCTCTTCAAGCGGCATCTGTGCATCAATTCTTTGTTCTGCTTCTTCTCTTGAGTATCCATTCCGTTGCATAAGTCGTTGAATTTCCGTTGAACGATCAACATAGACAACAATTACTTGATCACAATCAGATGCATAATTAGCCTCAAATAACAAAGGAATATCCAAAATGACATAGGGAAGTTGCTGCTTCTTATAATTGTCCACTTGGCGCCAAATTTCTTCCCTAATCAAAGGCTGCATAATTTCATTTAATTTAGTTAGTTTTTCTTGATCACCAAAAACAATCGAGCCAAGTTTTTGCCGATTTAATGTTTGATCAGGATTGAGGATTTGATTGCCAAATGCAGTTGCCAATTTTGCTAATCCTTTTGACTGAGCAGATTGAAGTTGGTGAACAATTTGATCAGCATCAACAATTGGGTATCCAGCTAAGCGGAGCAAATTACTAACAGTTGATTTACCACTTGCAATTCCACCAGTCAAACCAATTATCTTAGTCATTGTGTTCCTCCATTAGTGGTTGACAGTGTGGACAGAAAGTTGTTCCACGTTGGTTAACTTTAATCTTAACCATCTTGGTACCACACTGCGGACAATGATCACCACTCCGGCCATAAGCATTTAGGCGCTCCTGAAAACCACCGGCATCCCCAAAAGCGTTCTTAAATGTATGAACCGTTGTCCCCTTATATTTAGTTGCTACTGCTAATTCTTTAATAATATTATCGTGAAGTACTTTAATTTGTTCTGGTGTCAAAGTATTTGCTGGTTGTTCTGGATTAATTTTACTCATCCATAAGACTTCATCAACATAAATGTTTCCTAAGCCAGCAACATGTCGCTGATTAAGGAGAAATGGTTTTATCTTTCCTCGACTTCGGTGAAGGATTTTCGTAAAGTAATCAACTTTAAAATCTTCTTCAGTTGGCTCTGGGCCAATTGTTTTTAACCCACCGACTGTCATCTCATCACCTGTTTTTACCAAAGTCATTCGCCCGAACTTTCGAGTGTCACGGTAACAAAGCTCTGTTCCATCAGTAAACTTAAAGACAACATGAGTATGTTTATCAACAGGTCCATCGACAGGCTGGGTATAGTAACTGCCTTCCATTCGCAGGTGTGAAACCATTGTCAAATCATTGGTAAACCGGAAAAGAAGATACTTTCCTCGTCGATCAACACTCTTTATTGTTTGCCCAATTAGTGATTGCCTAAAATCCTCAACATCATTCGTAATTACTTTGCCATAGTAGACGTCAATTCCGTTTATTTTTCGGCCAGCAGCAATCTTCAGAAGACCACGACGAACCGTCTCAACTTCTGGTAATTCAGGCATTCTCCTACTTCCTTTACTTCTTTAAATCATACCAAGTATCGCCATACTTACTATCAACCTTCAATGGAACTGATAACTTAACAGCAGTATCCATTACTGAAGGAACTAGCTTGTTTAATACTGGAATTTCTTCTTTTGGCGCTTCAAATACAAGTTCGTCATGGATCTGTAAAAGCATCTTAGCTTTCAAGTGACGCTTTTCTAACTCATCTTGCATCTTAATCATTGCAATCTTAATAATATCAGCGGCACTCCCTTGAATTGGAGTGTTCATTGCAGTCCGTTCTGCAAATGAACGCCGACTAAAGTTCTTTGCATTAATATCTGGTAAGTAACGGCGACGGTTAGTAATTGTCTTAACATAACCATTCTTCCGAGCAAATTCAATTGTGTCATGAATATAGTCTTTAACTTTTGGGAACTCCTTGAAGTAATTTTGAATAAATTCATGTGCTTGACTGCGACTAACATGAATCCGCTGAGCAAGACCATAATCACTGATTCCATAAACGATTCCAAAATTAACTGCCTTAGCACGACGCCGCATATTACGATCAATCTCTTGATCCGGTTTTAAGTGGAAAATCCGGCGAGCGGTACTTGCGTGAATATCCTCGCCATTCTTAAAGTCTTCTTGCAAGTTATGATCACCAGTAATGTGAGCTAGGACTCGCAATTCAACTTGTGAATAGTCAGAAGAGAAGATTTGCCAGCCTTCATGACTTGGAACAAATGCCCGACGAATTTGTCGACCTTCTGGCAAGCGGACAGGAATATTTTGCAGGTTTGGATCAACTGAAGAAAGTCGTCCAGTCTGGGTTAATGTTTGTAAGTAACGAGTATGGATCTTTTGGTCACTAGAATGGATGACCTTTAATAATCCTTTGATGTACGTTGATTGTAGTTTTGAAATTTGCCGGTATTGAAGGATATTCTCAACAATTGGTGCTTGCGGTGCTAACTTTTCTAGGACTTCAACGGCGGTAGAATAGCCTGTCTTAGTCTTTTTAATAACTGGTAGTTTTAATTTTTCAAAGAGAATTTTACCCAGCTGCTTAGTAGAATTAATATTAAACTCTTCACCAGCTTCTTGATAAATTTGCTCTTCAATTTCCGTTAACCGTTCTGTTAACTTACTTCCCATATCTTTAAGGGTTTGCGCATCAACATGAACCCCGGTGATTTCCATTTTAGCTAGGACATGTGTTAGTGGCAGTTCGATATCAGTATATAGTGGCAGCTGTTCATTTTCTTTTAGCTGGTCAACTAGTTTTGTCCGGAGACTTTCTACTGCCCTAGTCTTATTAGCTAGGTGAGCAAAGAAAATTTGATCATCTTCAGGAATCGCCCGCTTAGCCCCTTTACCGTAAACTTCTTCATCGGTTTGAATATCATAATAGTCATGTTCATGTGCTAACCGACCTAAATCATTACTATTATCATTAGTATTCAACAGGTAAGAAGCAAGGAGGAGGTCAAAATCAATTCCAGTTAAGTTAATCCCTAAACGGTTTAGTCCAACTATCTGTGCCTTAGCATTAAAGACATCTTTCTTAATTTCTGGATCCGTCAAATACTTCTTTAATGGATCTTTCTTTAATAATTCTGGATCGCGACTTACCAGCCATTGCTTTCCATTGCCAATTGCAAATCCCGCAAATGGAGAAACATGATAGTTAGCTTCTGGCATCTCAAGATAGAAGCTAACCCGGTTGCCTAATTTAGAAACGAGGTCTAAATTATCAGCTGTTAGCTCAGTAAATTCAATTGGTGCAATCTCATTTGCTGTATCTTGAGGAGCAACGTTCATATTTTTCAAGAAAGAACGAAAATCCATCTTTTGATAGAAATCAATCAACTTTTCAGTCTGTGGGCCCTGGTAATCAAGATCAGCTAATTTAACCTCAATTGGTGCGTCACGAAGGATTGTAGCTAAGGTCTTGCATTGGCGTGCGATGTCTTCTTCCTCAACCAAGTGTTCCTTCATCTTGCTCTTCTTAAGCTGATCAATATTTTCGTAAATACCTTCAACGGAGCCAAATTGTTTTACTAATTTGATAGCTGTCTTTTCACCGATCTTAGTAACCCCAGGATAATTATCAGAAGAGTCACCCATAAGAGCTTTCATATCAATGATCTGTGTTGGGGTAATCCCTAACTTCTCCTTAACATGCTCTGGTGTGTAATGTTCAGTATCAGTAACTCCTTTATGGGTAACTGCGACTGTTGTATTTTCACTTGCTAACTGCGTTAAGTCTCGATCTCCGGTTACGATCAATGTCTTATAACCTGCTTCATCGGCTTCTTTTGCAAGGGTCCCGATAATGTCATCGGCTTCATAGTTCTTCAGTTCATAACTGTGTAGGCCAGAATCTTTTACCAGTTCACGAACATAAGGCAGTTGTTCAGTCAATTCTTCAGGAGTTTTGTTCCGACCACCCTTATAATCGTCGTACATCTTAGTCCGAAAAGTTACTTTCCCAGCATCAAATGCAACTAGTGCCGCATCAGGCTGAAAGTTTTGTAGGACATGATCCAGCATCAATTTGAAACCATAAATTGCCGCTGTGTGAAGGCCATCCTTGTTAGTAAATTTGTCAATTTGATTGTGCATGGCAAAGAATGCCCGAAAGACAATACTATTTCCATCAATTAATAATAATTGTTTACTCATTTAATTTCCGCCCTTTCATTACTCATTACAATTGTACCAAAGAAGCGAGGTAGAAGTCATAACTGACCTCCCCTCGCTTCTTGATTTTTAATTAATTTCGATCGCTCATACCAAAAATTTGTAAGAGTGAAATAAATAGGTTTACAAAGTCTAAGTATAATTGTAATGCGCCTAGGATTGCCAGGCCGGTTACAGAAACTTGGTCACCATAGTTTACATAAATCTGCTTCATCTTTTGAGCATCCCAACCAGTCAATACAGTAAAGATAATAACTGCAATGAAGGAGAAGATGTAAGAAATTGCTGGACTTTGCAAGAACATATTGATGATGTAAGCAATAATCAAAGCAATTAATGCAGCAGTTGCATGTGAACCAAACTTTGTTAAGTCTCGCTTAGTAACTGTCCCGTAAATTGCCATTACAGCAAAGACCGCTGCCGAGGAAACAAAAGCAGAAGCAATACTTGCTCCAGTATAAACTCCAGCAATCAAGGCAAATTCAACACCATAGATAATTGATATCAGCATCAACATGATGAAAGCCCCAGCCGGATTACGAGTAGCGCTAAAGCTGATTCCCATTGACAATGCAATTGGCAACAGAAGAATAATCCACGTCATTGCAGGATGAGCACTCAAGTAACCAAATACTTGTGTACGGAAAGTGTTCATCGTCAAATAAGCGGAAAATGCGGAAACCAAGACTGCCAGAACCATGTTGCCATACATTCTGGTTAAGAAACTATTCAAACCAGCTGCATCAGTAACAACACGACGTCCCGGTTGTTCTGAAAAGTTATTCATTTAGATCATTCCTTTGATTTGACTATTATTGACTTTCAAAAAATAATAACAAATTCAACTAGTTGCTGCAAGTCTTAAACTACTTATTCAGCAATTCTTTATACTTATCTTCATATTTTTCAATATCGCCGGCGCCCATGAAGACAACTACTGCATCATGGTAATGCAAAAGCTTTGTCATTGTGTCCATATCGATCCCTTCACTATTAGGAATCTTAGCTTCAAGATCCTCGCTTGAAACATGACCAGCGTGTTCACGAATTGAACCAAAAATTGGTGTAACGAAGACCTTATCTGCCCGCTTTAATGATTCAGCAAAACCATCAATGTAGGCCGCCAAACGGGAGTAAGTATGAGGTTGGAAGACCGCAATGATTTGACGATCAGGGTACTTTTGCCGTGCTGCATCAATCGTTGCCTTGATTTCACTTGGGTGGTGAGCATAATCATCAATTAAGGTTTCATCAGCAATGTCAGTTTCACTAAACCGCCGCTTAACACCGGTAAAGTTTGCTAATTCACGCTTAATATCTGCCATATCAACGTGTTCCATATAAGCTACGGCAATAACAGCTAAACTATTCAATACACTGTGTTCCCCGTAAAGGTGGATTGTAAAGGTTCCTAACTTTTGATCCTTGAAGTAGGCATCGTAAGTTGAACCAGCTGGAGTCCGTTGGATGTTTTCAGCACGGAAGTCATCAGTGTCATTAGTTCCGTAGTAATAAACTGGAACATCGACATCAAGTTTCCGTAAGTTTTCATCATCGCCCCACGCGAAAATAGCCTTTTTAACTTGCTTACCATATGTTTCGAATGAGTCACGAACATCGTTAATGTCCTTGAAATAATCTGGATGATCAAAGTCAATGTTAGTCATGATGGCGTAGTCTGGGTGATATGCCAAGAAGTGATCACGATATTCATCCGCTTCAAAAACAAAGAACCGGTCCTTAGCATTCCCCTTACCAACACCGTCACCGATTAAGTAACTAGTTGGTTCAACACCGTCAAGAACATGAGCAAGTAAAGCAGTTGTACTTGTCTTACCGTGTGCCCCTGCAATACCAATGCTTGTATGACTGGCTACTTCATTTTCAACTGCTTCAGGGTAACTCATAATCGTTAATCCTAATTCATGAGCCTTCTTTACTTCTGGATGATTGTCGTCAAAGGCATTTCCTTGAATAACAATCATCCCTGGCTTTAAGTTTGCAGGATCAAAAGGAAGAATCTTAATTCCCGCTTTTAGCAATGGACCTTGCGTAAATGTTTCCTTTTCAATATCTGAACCTAGAACTTCATTCCCCTTATCGTGGAGAATCCGTGCTAGCGAAGCCATTCCAGTTCCTTTAATTCCAATAAAATAATAAGTCTTCTTATCCATCAATCCGGTTCCTTTCACAAAACACTTTTACACAACAGGTTAGTCTTCGGCTGGGAAGTAAGTATTAGCTCGTTCAAAGTCAACTGCTTCGCCAACTTGTTGCCAATCATCAGGGATAATCCATAATCCCTTTTTATCTGGGGCATTCTTTAAACGCAATTCCCGGAAACCACAAAGCATTCCATCACTTTCAACGCCCATTAATTTCCCTGGCCAAATAATTTTCCCATCAGGCATCATTGCACCTGGACGAGCAGCGACAACCTTAATGTGTTCCTTAACATTAGGTGAACCACAAACAACTTGAACCGTCTTGCCATCTTCTACCCGTGTTTGAGTGATTTTAAGGTGATCTGACTTCGGGTGATCTTCAATCTTTTCAACATAGCCGACAACAAACTTTGGTGAATGATCAGCAACTAATTGCTCTTCAAAGCCTGCCTTTTCCAAATCATCATTTAATTTGGCAACTTGTTCATCATTTAAGAAAACTTGACCACATTCGTCCTTTAATTCAGGCAATAATTCACTGGCATTAAAGAAATTGTAACCCAGTAAGTGTTGGTCCTTAGCATCGACAATTTGTGTAATTGAACCCTTAGAAACTGTCTTTTGTTCTGCAGTATCAGGGCCTGTAATAACGACTAAAACGTCACCCATTTCTTGGGGATTGTAACTAGAAATTAACATCAGATTTTCCTTTCTCCATCAAAATAACAATGAAGGGAACTGCGATGAATACCACTGGACCCTTCATTCTTTTTACCGTTTACCATTTTACTTCAAATCATTTAAAAAATCTTCTACTTGTTGCTTTGTTTTTCGATCTTTATTGACAAATCGACCAATTTCTTGACCATCGTTATAAACAACAAAGCTTGGAATACCAAAAATATTTAATTCAGCAGCTAAATCAATGTTTTCGTCACGATCAACTTCAATAAAAGTATATTCTGAAAAATCTTGTTCAATCTCTGGCATTGCTGGCTTGATAAAGTGACAATCTGGGCACCAATCTGCATCAAAGAACAAAACATACTTGCCCTTACTAATTTTCTTAAGTAGTTCGTCTTCTTGCATTTGTGGTAACTTTTCCATGTTGCTACCTCCTCAATTAATTTGCATTCAATTATAACATGCTTCCCCAGTTTTCCTTCATAATTAGCTTTTTCAGCCAGTTAATGGTAGAATTAACGATATTGTTTTGGACATAAACTAACAAAGGAAGCAATTAATTAAATGAATGATTCTAACAATTCACTTAACCCATGGTTATTGCCAGTTACTCTTGGTGCATCTGGAGTAGTTGGTTTCCTTGCTGGAAAATTATTTGGTCAACGGCATATCTCTGCTGACCAAATCCTTAAAATCATCCGTGACGACTTCAAACGCGAAGGCAAAGTTACCGGAAGCTGGATCAACCAACGCCGGATCCCTTACCAACGCTTTGCGGTCAAAACAGATGCTTATGAAGGTGGCATTACTAGATTAGAAGATAACCAACCAGTTGATTATCAATTCATCGCTGATGCCAAAACGGGTAGTCTGCTTTCACTAAAGCGGGTTGAACGTTCAACAGATAAATAGAAGAAGCATTTCTTTAAAAGAATAAACCGCTAAGATGTGGGATCAAATCCCATATCTTAGCGGTTTTCTTATTCCCAAAACTCTTCAAAATTTCGTGACGCCCCTGTCGTTGCATCAACATCTTCAGCGGTAAAATTACCGTCTTTCTTCTCTTCCTCTCGTTGAAAGAGAAATTGAGGTTGCGGATCTCCTTCCCGATAATCAACTAATGTAATTAATCCAGAGAAGAACCAGGCATCATCAAAATTAATATGGTAGTTAATCTTATTCTTGGTTTCCACCACCGTTGCTTGCTTCACATCATTTTCTACCGCATAGCCTTGGTTAGGGCCATGTTTAACGTGATGTGGTTGAGTAGTTTTTCCAAAAAATCTAACTCCATCACCAGCTTGGAGGTTGAAATTATCCTGAAACCATTTACTAGCGGTATCTGTGATTAGTAACTTCATTCAATCACTCCTTGCTTAAGGCCGAGAAATAACTCGGTCTCTCTATTTCTTTGGCATCGTTGCTGTTAATTTATAAATTGGTTGACCCTTTGAAGCAAATTTATGTTCATATTCTGTCTCAATGTTATGTTCATTTTCATCGCTATTATGTAGGTCGAGCCACAAACCATCAAACTTCATGCCAAAGTTATTCATACTAACAACGGAAAATTCAAAGAATCCCATGTTATCTGTCTTTAATTCAACTTGCCCTTGTTCCTGCAAAATCAGTTGATATTCACTCAAAAAGGTATGGTATGTTAACCGTCGCTTTGCATGACGCTTCTTTGGCCATGGATCGGAGAAATTCAAGTAAAGCTTTTCAATTTCACCATTCTCAAAGTATTCAGTTAATTCTTCCCCTTCACCACAAATTAATTGCAAGTTAGGCAAATCTTCTGGCAAAGCCTTCTTTAGTGCAATTGCGGCAACAGTTCGTTGAATTTCAAGACCAATGAAATTAATTTCCGGATGAGCCTTCGCCATTCCAATAATAAATTGGCCCTTTCCCATACCAACTTCAAGATGAAGCGGTTGTTCTTTTGGAAAACGTGATTGCCATTTTCCCTTAAATTTTGTTGCATCATCGACTAATAATTCCGGGTGAGCAGCCATTAAAGGATCAGCCCATTTTTTATGTTTTACACGCATAATAATCCTCACTTAGTTAATTTTTTTATTCGACTTTGAAAATAAAACTTACTCAAAATGTATGTTTCTGCAATTCCTAAGACTAGGTTAACTAGTACTCGTTGCCAATCTAAATCACTACCAACACTGGCAATTACGATTAACAACATTTCAATCACTACAATCTTATTTAACAAACTCTTAAAATCTGCTACTTGTTCCTGATGAGGGATTGGATAAATGTGGGTAAAGACATTATCCTGATATTGCTCAAAGAACGGCATTAATTGTGTAGCAATTAAATAGATAAAGAGCAAAGCAATAATTGTGTTTAACCAGCTAACTGGGATGAAGAACACAATCAGCATCCCGACAATAGTTAACCTAGTAACTAGTCCACTTACTTCAGTATTCCGGATAAAACCGTGAGCATACAAGTAAGCCCAAGGATGGTCGCCCTTTTCTAGCAAGTGGATCAGTCCGTTTGCCCAAGACCGCCGTTTTACATTTCCTTGAACACTTGGAACATCTGTAAACAGGTTAAAGAAGCGATAAATACTGTACATCCGATCTTGCTCTGCCCGAACGGCAAGACGCCAATCTAAAGCAACATCACGATAATAAACGGTCATTGCAATCAGCAAAATTACCGAAACAATGAAACCCCAGATAGGACCAATCAGCCAGGTTACTAACCAAACTACTGCTGGATTTACCCAATACTCACTGGTTGTCCGCCACCGTTGGCTTCCCCAGCGAATACTGATTGCTTTTCGTGCCGTCCATAACCAGGTTGCCTTGGTTACCAAAGCAGTTAGAAAGATTAAACCAACATCAAGATCTGTTAGCCTTTCAGTAGTAAGGGCAAAAGGCAAAGCAATTGCGGATAGTGCAGCCATCATGATCAGTCCTAAGATCATACTGTAAACAGTAGCTTGCTTTAGATAACGATTAATTGCTGTTACCTGAGGAAGCAAGAAGACCGGATCGGGACGTTTAATTAGTGTAGCTAAACGACCGACTTGAGTTATCAGGACAAACCATAAAACTAATAGCCATCGTGACCACCAAAGATGACTATTTAATTGCGGTAGCCACTGTGAGTAACCATATGCTAGCGCACCGAAGAGAAAAAACAGCGCAATAACAAAGTGATCATTGAACACAAGCCGCCAATACTTCAGCAACTCCATAAAGTGCTTTTGCCGACGTTGACTAAATAAATTATTCATTTTGATCATTCCTTGCTAAGCCAAGATAAATATCGTCAAGAGATTCGTTTGGTCGATCAGCATCCTGTCGTAATTCATCTAGGGTTCCATGTGCACGAACTTTTCCATCGGCAAGAAGAACAAATCGGTCACAGTACCGCTGTGCAGTATCAAGTACATGGGTCGACATTAAGACTGCAGTGCCTGCTTTTTTCTTTTCTTCAATCAATTCCAATAAATCGTGAACTGCTAATGGATCCAGCCCATAGAATGGTTCGTCAACAATTAACAATTGTGCATCAGTCATTAATGCACAGCAAATCATTACCTTTTGCTTCATCCCTTTAGAGAAATTAGCTGGGAACCAATCAAGCTTGTTATCTAGTCGAAATGTTTTAAGAAGCTTATGAGCACGATTCCAGGCTTCTTCATGGTTTAATGAATAAGCTTTGATCGTCATCTCAATATGCTCACGCAATGTTAATTCGTCATATAAAATTGGCGTTTCTGGAACGTAAGCAATTTGCTTTTTATATTCTACAGGATTTTGCTGAAGATTAACTCCATTTAACGTAATTTCTCCGGAAAATGGCCTTAAAAGTCCAATAACATGATTAATTGTTGTTGATTTACCGGCACCGTTAAGGCCGATCAAACCAACTAATTCTCCAGGATCAACTCGAAGGCTCACATTCTTGAGGACAGGAATTCGTGAATAGCCCCCAACTAGGTTTTTAATTTCAAGTGACATTCTTTTTTCCTCTTTTTCATTGACTTACTAGCGTTGATTATATCATATGTCACTTACTGACAGCGTTTTTTGGTATACTTATAATAACTATGAAATAAAAAAGGAGCGATTATCAATGGATGACTGTATTTTTTGCAAAATTGTAAAGGGTGAAATTCCTAGCTATACGGTTTATGAAGATGATGTTGTTAAAGCCTTCCTTGATATTTCTCAAGGCACGCCTGGCCACACTTTAGTAATTCCTAAGAAGCACGTTCCGGATCTTTTCGCATACGATGAAGAACTTGCAGCTGCTGTTTTCTCCCGCTTACCAAAGATCGCTCGTGCAGTGAAGGCCTCTAACCCAAAGATTAAAGGTCTCAACGTTCTTAACAATAATGGTAAAGTTGCCTACCAATCTGTTTTCCACTCACATATCCACTTAATTCCTCGTTATTCTGATCAAGATGACTTTAAGATGATTTTCAAGGATAATTCAGGTGAATATAATGATGCTAAATACAAAGAAATTCAAGAATCAATTAAACGCCAATTTGATAACGCCGATAACTAATCGCGTTAAAGAAGACTGGTCAGACATTAAGCGACTGCAAACGTCAATCAAACAACTGCAATCAAATGTTACTGCACTGCAAGATGCAAGCAAGCAAATTAGCAATTACACCGCAGACGTTGAACGTCTTATTAATCAATGGCAGTTTAAAAGCCAACCGCGTCTTGATAAGATTCAAGAAATTCTCAATAAGATGAAATAGAAAAATCTCCCAATATTCAATGTGAACGTTGGGAGATTTATTATTTTAAATCCTAGTTACTGCCTAGAGATGAACCACTGTTTGAATTAGTAGAAGCATTACTATTCAAATAGTCATCCATGATGTTCTTAAGGTCGTTATCCTTAATGGAAACGTTACCCTTCTTCAGAACATTAGAAACAACCTTGTGAAGGAACTTAGAATCATTCATCTTTTCTTGAACAATTTGGTTCTTCAAGTCATTGATGTGTTGACTCTTCTTGCCCTTTGCAGGGTGTTCGATCATGTAAATTACAACATAACCATCGTCAGTCTTAACTGGTTCAGTTGTGAATTCACCAGTCTTCAACTTGAACGCAGCCTTCTTGTATGCTGAATCAACAGAAGTGGAAGTGTTATCAAATGCTGCAACCTTTCCACCGGCGTTCTTAGTTGAAGAATCAGTTGACTTAGACTTAACTAACTTCTTAAAGGTCTTGTATGGGTGATCTGAATTGTTAAGTTGGTCAATAATGCTTTGGGCATCATCCTTGCTACCAACAAGAATTTCAGCAGTTTGGACTTTTGGTTCATACTTTGTCCATTGCTTGTCAATTTGCTTGTTGGTGATATGAGTATAACTGCGAACCGCAGCCTCTAGGCAAAGGTTTGACCGGATTTGTTGCTTCAGTTTCTTTTCAGTTAAACCTTGTTGTTGTAATACAGCACTAAATTGGGAACCGTATTGATTCTTGTAAGTGTTGTATTGGGCATTAACTTGTTTATCAGAAACTTGCTTACCGTATTCCTTCTCCAAAACCTTATCCAGGATCATTTGTTGGAGAACTTGCTTACCATTAGTGGTTGACTTCATTTCGTTGTAATACTCTTCTTGAGTAATCTTCCCACCACTAGTAGTTGCAACTGCTTTACTTCCACAAGCAGCTAAGGGAAGTACTAAAGTTGCACAGGCAATTAATGCAATTAACTTTTTAGATTTCAAAAAAACACATCCTCAATCAAAATTTTTATCTCAAAACTTACCAGTCTAATATACCACACTCAAAAAGCGATGCCATGTTAGCATACAGAATGTTTAAACGATCTTCAAAGTTTTTTCTTATTTATCAAATCGAGATCAAGCACTGGAGCACCTAATTTCTTAATTTGATCATTAGCAGTAAAGTAGATTACTTGGTTCTTTTCCGCCATCTGATCAAGAAGGTCTAACATTCGGCCACGACGAACATTATCAAAATTAACAAAGCCATCATCGACCATAATTGGTAGTTGAATCTGGTCACTAATTACAGTGATAAAACCTAATCGCAAAGAAATGAAAAGTTGTTCAGCAGTTCCTAATGATAACTCAGCTACTTCAAATACTTGTTGTTCGCTATCAAGCACACTGATCCCGTCATCAGTTACCATAATTCGTTGATAATGGTCGTTAGTTAAAATGGCAAAGAGCTTTTCCGCTTGTTGCAAAATCTTTGGATAGCGATCTTTCGAGGCTAATTTCAGTGCACCATTGATCCAGCGGATTGCAAATTGTTCACTTAACCATTGCTTAGTTTCATTCCAAATGGTTGTCTGTAAATTAATTAATTGTTGATTTAATTCACTAAATGAACCGTCTTGAACTAAGAAGTTTATTTGTGCCTTTAGTTTGGCTAATGAGGACTCTAGGCCCGATTGTTCTTGTTCGTTTGCAGCTAGTTGCTGATGAGCTTGTGAAACCGCAGCATCAAGTTCGTCTTTACCATCATACTGACTTAATAATTGGCGGTCTTTTTCAGTTAATTGTTGTTCATAAGCTGCGGTAGTAACTTTTCTTGTCTCGGCAGCAACTTTCTGTGCTTGTAGTTGCTTAAAATCATCATCGGTTTCTATACCGAACTGATGATATTCATCATTTTTAGTATCAGTAGTTGTTGCCAACTGAGAAGCTAGTCGATCATGCTGTTTTTGAACATTAACCAATTCTTGCTCAGCATTAGTCAACTTTTGGCTGTGATCCTGCATTTCGATCAACCACCGGTTATAGCCATTGACCAGATCACTAACCGTATTACCGGTTAAATTGATTGGCAACTGCTGCTTTAGTTTAGTTAGTCTTGTAGAATAATCCTCTTGCTCTCTCTGAGCTTGAGCAATTTGTGTTTGCAAATCATGATAACGATGAAGATCCCCTTGCATCGTCAACCACTTTTCTTCTGGAAAGTCAGTTAAGCCATATTGCTCGCCAAAAGATTGCAATGCCGTTCGTTGTTGTACTTCAGTTTGATTCTTTTGTTGTTGCTGTTTGAACCACAGCGCACCGCCAGCACAAATGACAACAATCCCAAGAAGCCAAATCAAAGGTTGATGAACAATCAAACCAATCATAAACAGAACGAAACCAATTCCTGAGATAACAAGGTTTTGATTACTGGTATTTGTTTGAGAAGGTGATTTTAAAAGGCCCTCTAGTTCAGTGATCGCTCGTTCAGAAAGTGGCTCTGGTAACGAATGGTTGCCGTACCGTTCTTCTAACTGTTTAAGTTCGGTTGTCCATTCTACTTGGTTTGAATTTGACTGACCATTCGCGTGAATTTGTAACGCAAATAATTCGTCCTTTAATTGCTGATAATGTGCTTTTTGTTGTCGGTAATCCTTGACCTCTAGGGTAGTTAATTCCTTCAAGAGGGTTTGCTGTTCGATTACCTGCTGATTGACTGAATGTAGTCGCGACCGCAGTTCTCGTTCGTTGCTTTGAATTTCCTGAATCTTCAAGACTTCATCATCAGTCAACTTTGTATCCGTTCGTAATTGTTTCTGATGACTCTGCCATTGCTCATATACCGGCCACAATCTTTGTAAACGCTCAGTTTGTTCAACTTGAGTCTTAATTTCCGGCTGTTGTTTTTTCAACTGGGTCAGTTGCTTTTGGTCACTTACCTGCTGTTGAACTAATTGATGGTATTCTTGGCTCTGTGACTGAGCTTGGTTAACTTTTTGTTGGAGTTCATCATATTCTTTAAGGTGCCGGTTTAGACTTAGCTTCCTTCCCCGTGGTTTATAAAGCGCATCTGCTGACTTTTCTAGTCGTGCAATCTGCTGTAACCACTCGCGACTACCAACAGCACCCAGTTGTTGCAATTGCTGTTCTAACTGCTCCCGATCAAGCTCATCATTCAAAATATTTGTCTGACTAAAACTGTAAATTGCCTGGTAAAGCTCCCGATCAAGCGGTCCAATTAGCGTTGCTAAAAAGTCAGCTTTTTCTTGCTTTCCCTTTTCGTTAGTAATTGTTACCTTACCACCATTTTTTCCTTTGACCCGTTTAATTACGTACTGGTGCTGACCCTCAATTACAGTCAAAGAGCCACCATAACTAGAATTATTTTTAGGAAGATACTGTTGATATTTATTTTTGCCACGACCATCCGCAAAGCCAAAAAGCACGCTGAGGATAAATGAAGCTAAAGTTGTTTTCCCGGCTTCATTTGCACCATAAATCAAAACGGGGTTGTCAGTAAATTCAAAATCCTGATCGTGCCATTTACCAAAGCCATCGATATGGACCTTTTTAATCTTCATTGTCATCCCCCTCTTCTAATTGTCTAGTTGCCGCTTGGCGCAGTTCAGTAATAAAGTCAGGATCCTGTAGTCGTTCGGCGATGAAATCGTACTTAGTCAGTTTCCCAGCTAATTCTACAACGTCGTCCCGATTAAATGTCTCCTTTGCGGATTGATCCCAGTAGTCTTGATCAAGATCAGTCATTTTTGGCAAAGCTAATTTATCTTGTAAATTAATCTGATATGGCCACCAATGAGGAGTACCATTCGTGATTAACTTATCTTGCAACCGTTCTAAAATACTCCCATTGCTAATTAGCTGTTTCGTTAGGCTATCTATTTCGGCAGTACCCTGAAGATCAAACGCAACCATATTAAAGCTTGTAGTCTTTTCTCCCAACTCCAATAATTTTTCAAGTAATAAATCATTAGTTAGCTGTTCATCAATTGATACGGGGATTGTATGCCATTCAATTGGTGCTACAGCATTAAACTGCGGTACAAGTTGATGTTCATGGCTTTGTACCAAGTAGTAACCATGTTGGCCGTCTTCATTTTTGTGTCGTCCTTGGGGATCACCTGGATAAACTACTGGTGGCATTTCATTCAACAATTGATGCTTATG
The DNA here is from genome assembly GCA_018883805.1 of Candidatus Limosilactobacillus merdavium. Lineage (GTDB taxonomy): Bacteria > Bacillota > Bacilli > Lactobacillales > Lactobacillaceae > Limosilactobacillus > Limosilactobacillus merdavium. Next base: position 19,228 of record JAHLFK010000001.1, read on the forward strand.
AATATGACCTAGTGCCCAGTAATCATAGTTCTTAGCCTGAAGTTCATCAAGCGTAAATGGTGCATAGTGATCCTGGTTAACATCATTTTGCCGAATAGCACCATGAAGCATTCCAATTTGCCAATCGACGTTTCCTTTTTCTGGAAAAGCAGTTACTTGATTTTCCGGCAACCAGCGTTTTTGATAACTAAAGCCTGTAATAGCAACTATCTGTCCATCACGGGTAGTAAACTGACTAGTCTCAACCTGATTGCCAAATACATGGACATTTTCCGGAAAAGCTTCCGACTGACTGGAAACGGTCTGATAGTCATGATTACCGTAACTTAAATAAACGGGAATCTTTTCTTTGCCTAATCGCTGACATTGACGAATAAAGAAATCTTCAGCTTCGGCACTATGATGATCCCGATCGTAAATATCCCCAACGATCAAAACAAAATCTACTTGCTGTTCAATCGCAGCATCAACAATCTTCTGAAACGCCAGGAATGTTGATTGATGGACCTTTTCCCAGATAGTTGTAGGCATATCAGTTAGGCCACGAAATGGACTATCTAAATGTAAATCTGCTGTATGAATAAACTTCATTTTTTCACCCTTTAGATAAGAAAACGGGAAGAATAATCCGACGCACTGTCTTCATCTTTCTTCCCGTGATCGTATTTTAACTAGTAAATCAATTACTTGTCAGATGGTTGTGGTCCTTGTGGCATAACATCCTTGTAGATGTCTTGGATAGGGCCAGTAATTGTCCGGTTAAGTTGTTGAAGCATGTTGTCAACTGCCCGTTCTTGGTTCATCAAAGTTTGAACTTCTGGCTTAGAGCTCATTTCTTTAGCAATGTTTTGAATTGCGTTAATTTCGTCTTGGCTCAACTTTTGACCAGACATTTGCTTTTGTTGAGCATTAGCTTGCATTTGTTGGAACTTCTTGAAAGTTTCGAAAGTGTCCTTTTGTGCTTTCAAGCTATCAAAAGCCTTTTTCAAGCCTTGGTATTCTTGTGTTTCCTTAATTTGGTTACTAAGTTCATTAGCGGTGTCATAAATATTAACCATTTTCTTAACCCCTTTTCAATTATTCAACATCTCGATTGTATCATACTCTGAGCTTATCATCATTCTTTCAGAATAAAGAACGAACATTATCCCATAATTGACTAGCACGATTACCAAAATTATCAACAGATTGGTTAAAGCGATTCATTAGGTCTCCACCGTTCTTTAGCAGTGATCCCCATCCTTTGTCACTTTTACCGCTATTAGCCATTGCACGAGTTTGCGCATCTTGGACGTCAAACTTGGTATTTGGTGTATTCTTTAGAATTCCGGTCATTTCAGACTTAAAGAGACTATTAGTGTTGCGCATTGAAATATCTTGGAGAGCATGCGTTGAATTTGTATCATCATACCCTTCCCAAGTAGCAACAACAACATCAGGTGTATACCCGACGATCCATTTATCACGATCATCCGCACTGTTATTCTTAACTGCCGATTCAGTTGTCCCTGTCTTTCCAGCAAGAGTATAGCCTGCTGGTCGTGCTGATTGACCAGTACCATGTTCGAAGACGCCAATAAGCATACTAGTCATATTCTTAGCTGTATTTGCAGTTACAACCCGTTTGGGCCGTGATGTTTTGGCAGTTACAATTGTCTTGCCTGAAGCATCTTTAATCTTGGTGATATAGTGCGTGTCTGGCATTTTACCAGCATTAGCAAACGTTGAATATGCACGGGCAATTTGCTCAGGAGATACCCCTTTGGTCATTCCTCCAAGGGCCAAGGCAAGGTTCTTGTCACTCTTTTCAACTGGCAAGCCAAACTTTTGTGCCATCTTATAACCAGTATTAACGCCAATCTTATTCAAAAGCCAAACAGCAGGAGCATTAAGACTTTCATATAACGCCTTATACATTGGTACGCTTCCCGCATAGGTATCATCATAATTCTTTGGCGTGTAATTGTTTGTCCCGTATGATTGCTTCTTATCTTGCAAAGTAGAGTCATAGAAATAGCCATGTTCTAGAGCTGGTGCATAGACAACTAGTGGCTTAATTGTTGAACCCGGTTGCCGCCGCATTTGGGTACCACGGTTAAAGCCCCGGAAGACATGCTTTCCACGACCACCAACAACTGCTGTAACCCCACCAGTCTTTGGATTCATTGCAACAGATGCTGATTGCACCATCGTCCCATCACTTGAGTCACTCGGGAAGTTGTCATCATCCTCATAAGTTTGCTGCATTGACCGTTGTTGATCCTGATCAAGCGTCGTGTAAATCTTATAGCCATTATTCATTATTTCCTTTTCAGAAAGGTGGTACTTACTAATGGCTTCTGAAATCACCGCATCAAAATAGTATGGATAACGATAAGTATTTGGTGCGACATATCCATTCTTAACTACTAATGGTGTTTTCTTATACTGATCAGCAGCTGACTGACTTAACTGATGGTTTTCGACCATTAGCTGAAGCACAAGGTTCCGCCGCTGCTTAGTTGCATCAGGATGAGTCACAGGATCATAAATTCCTGGAGATGTCAGCATCCCCGCTAACGTAGCCGCTTGCGGAACGGTTAATTCACTGGCATCACAGTTAAAGTATCGTTGAGCAGCATCTTGAACACCCCAAACTCCATTACCAAAATAGGCATTATTGAGATACATCGTGAGGATTTGCTTCTTGCTATACTGATTTTCAACTTCAACTGAAATAAAGATTTCTTTAGCTTTTCGTGAAAAAGTTTGTTGTTGGGTAAGAAAAGCGTTCTTAACTAATTGTTGGGTTAAAGTACTACCACCACCAGAAATGTAATTACGGTGCAATAGTTTATTTTTTACCAACAAGAATCCAGCACGACCAAGCCCCTTTACTGAGAAACCATGCTCATGATAAAAGTTACGATCTTCTGTTGAAATCACCGCTGCTGGAACATTATTTGAAATTTTATCCAACGAAACATAAGTCCCTTTTTGTGAATATAAACTTCCAGCAGATTCACCATTATGATCATAAATCATCGTTGGTCGTTGAAGACGCTGCTCAAGGTTTTTAACATTCGCAGTTTTGGCAACAAATGTCAGATAAATGCTCATAACTAAAAACAGTGTTAGGAAGATTGTAATCAACCAACGCGTCAGCTGATATCGATGCCAAAATTTCTTCAACCATTGAATAAATTTTTTCCAAAGCTCACTTAAACCGCTCTTCAACTTCTGCCAAAATTGCTTTAACCAAGCTAAGAGACGGTCACGAAATGGTGGCTTTTCTTCTGGTTCTCTTCTCATTCATTTATCCCCGTTTAATAACATAAATCTAAATCATTTTAACACAGCTACACAAGTCGATCAGATTTCTGATGCTGAGGATAACTAAAATTTAAAAAATAAGACTGACAAAAATACAAAATGTTTTTGCCAGTCTCTTATTTAAATCACAAAGATTATGTGATAACTATTACATTTCGTCAGGAGCCTTAACGTCAAGAAGAGCCAATGCTGACTTCAATACGTCACTAACAGCTTGAGTTAATGCTAACCGTGCTGGTTGTTGTGGATCATCGTCCAAGATTCGTGTGTGTGCGTAGTATTGGTTGAACTTCTTAGCAAGTTCCAATGCGTACTTAGCAACTACAGATGGGTCGTAGTTAATAGCAGCACGCTTGATAGCTTCACTGTATTGACCTAAGAAGCTAATTAAGTCCCATGCACCATCGCCAACTTGAGTCAAATCAACATTGCTGAAGTCACGGATGCCGCCCTTCCGCAAAATACTCTCTGCACGAGCGTGAGCGTATTGAACGTAAGGACCAGTTTCCCCTTCAAACTTAACAACGTCTTCAAGCTTAAAGTTAACAGCATTCCGACGGTAGTTCTTCAAGTCATGGAAAATTACGGCACCAACACCAACTTGCTTAGCAACTTCATCAGCGTTCTTCAAGTCAGGGTTCTTTTCTGCAATTTGCTTCCGGGCTAAGTCAATTGAATCATTAAGAACATCTTCAAGAGAAACAACATTACCCTTCCGTGTTGACATCTTTTGACCATTTAAGTTCATTAAACCAAATGAGATATGTTCAATTTGATCCCACCAGTTAAAGCCCATGTTCTTCAATGCCATCCGCAATTGCTTGAAGTAAACTTCTTGTTCAGCACCAACAACATATAGTGACTTTACAAAGCCGTACATCCGCTTCCGGAAGAGAGCCGTAGCCAAATCACGAGTAATGTAGGTAGTTGTTCCATTACTCTTGATAATCAATAGAGGTGGCAAGTTGTATTCATCCAAGTTAACGATTTCGGCTCCCCGACTCTTTTCAAGAAGGTCCTTGTCACGTAATAATTGGATTGGTTCATCCATCTTTTGAGCGGAGAATGCTTCACCGTTAAATGAATCAAACTTAACATCTAACATGTCGTAAACTCTTTGGAAACGTTCCAATGAAATTTCACGGAACCAGTGCCAAAGACGCCATGCTTCTTCGTCACCATGTTCCAGCTTAGCAAACCATTCACGACCTGCATCAGTATATTCTGGGTGTTCATCAGCTTCGGTGTTAATCCGAACATAGAGTTGAAGCAAGGTGTTAATTGGGTCATTCTTCAGACCATCTTGAACTTCCTTACTGTCGCCCCACATTTTGTAGGCTGCCATCATCTTACCAAATTGTGTACCCCAGTCACCAAGGTAATCAATCCGGATTAAGTTGTAGTTAACCTTTTCTAAGATTCGGGCAATTGCTTCACCAATCATAGTTGAACGAAGGTGACCCATCCCCATTGGCTTAGCAATGTTAGGGGATGAGTAATCAATTGTAACATTAGCTTGGTGACCAAGATCAATTTCACCATAGTGTTCTGGATCATCCAAGATGGCCTTCAAAACACCAGCACCAACATTAGCTTTATCAAGGAAGAAGTTAATGTATGGTCCTGCAACAACGACTTTTTCAAATCCATCTTGGCTAATTTTTTCTACTAATTCACTCGCAATCATTTGAGGAGCCTTGTGTAAGGTCTTTGCCAAGAAGAATGTTGGAAAGGCGTAGTCACCATTTTTGGAGTCCTTAGGCCGTTCAATCTTATCTTCAATTTCCTTAACATCCAAGTCGGGTAATGCAACTGCTAAAGCATTAGCTACTTGTAATTTTTCATCCATAAAGTAATTTCCTCCTATACAAAAAGTCCCTAGCAAATAAACATTTACTAGAGACGAGATTTTCCCGCGGTACCACTCTAATTGAATTAGAATTCCACTCAATTTATTTGGTTTTACCTATGAAGCACGCTTTCATAAGAACGGATTTCCTGTCTTCCATCATCACAGGATCGCTGTTAATCCAAACCCTATTACTACTCTTCAATCATTGGTTTCTTGTTTAGTTTATCATACTAAAACTATTTGTAAACAACAATTTTGCATCTCTCTCATCAAATTTTTATTTGAATTTTAAAAAGCAAAATTATTAACAATCCCTTATTTCTCCTCTTTTAGTATTATCAAAGGAATCTGCTTCAATATCTTATTATAGGAATTTCTAATTTGTAATGGTACAATCATTGGTAATAACTCAGAGAAAGGTTGTTGATAGATATGGTAAACCAACAAGTACAAGCAGTTACAATCGCCGGTCACGACTCTGATGGTAGTGCCGGGATGCCTGCCGATCTCCACGCCTTTTTTGTCGATGGCGTTTATGGTCATGGACTATTAACCGCTGCCGTTTCTGGCAATTCTTATGGAATCGAAGCAGCTCAGGTAATGCCTAAAGACTATATTGCCCAAGAATTTAAGACGTTAAGCGCTGACTTTAAAATCTCAGCTGCTAAAACTGGGATGTTAGCTAACGATGACGTTATTAATGTTGTTGCTGATCAATATGCTAAAGTTGATTTTGGCCCCCTTGTTGTTGATCCAGTAATTATCACTAAACACGGTGCAATGCTTCTCGAACAATCAGCATATGAGCTCTTCCGTAAGCGGATTATTCCTCTTGCAACTGTAATCACTCCTAACTTTTATGAAGCACAAAAATTAACTGGACTTGAATTGAAAGACACTCAAGAAATGTTTGCTGCTGCTGAAAAGTTACAAAAGATGGGTGCCAAGAACGTTGTTGTTAAGGGCGAACATAATGATGCAACGCAAAAAGAAGTCGTTGATGTGGTTCTCTTAGAGGATGGTTCCAAGTTTGAAATGAGCAAGCCGTTCTTCGATACAACGCATGTTAATGGTACCGGCGATACTTTCTCTGCAATTATTGCGGCAGAACTAGCCAAAGGCAATACAGTTAAAAATGCTGTTCTCTATGCCAAGGATGCTGTTTATGCTGCTATTTCCAACCCAATTGAAGTCGGTCATAAATTTGGGCCAATCAATCATTGGGCTGCAGAACGTGAATTGAAAAAGAAGGAATTGTAATGATTAATCATTATCGTCATAAGGTTGTTTTAGTTGGTGACGGTGCCGTTGGGTCTGCCTTTGCCTTTTCACTTCTCCAGTCAAATCGGGAAGTTGATGAATTAGTGATTGTTACTCGGCAGCACGACCGGGCAATTGGAGATGCGCTTGATTTAGCTGACATCACCCCATTAACGGGACCAACAGATGTCTTTGCTGGTAACTATGAAGACGCACACGATGCTGATGTTGTAGTAATTACCGCAGGGGTACCGCGCAAGCCTGGTGAGAGTCGCCTAGATCTCATCCACAAAAACATCAAAATCCTAAAGAGTATTATTGACCCAATTGTTGCAAGTGGATTTAAGGGAGTCTTCGTTGTTTCAAGTAATCCTGTTGATCTCCTGACTACCCTAACGCAAGAGATTTCTGGTTTCCCTAAAGAACGGGTAATTGGAACTGGAACATCCCTTGACACAATGCGCCTTCGCTTAATTCTTAGTCAACGTCTCAATATTTCTGTCAATGCAGTCGATTCTCAAGTCCTTGGTGAACATGGTGATTCATCCTTTGTTACTTTTGATGAAACAATGATTAATGGTCGTTCATTGAATGAAATTGTTCAATTTACTCCCGAAGAAAAAGATAAGATTGAGGAACAAGTACGCCGCGCTGGTGCCAAAATCATTCAGCATAAGGGAGCAACTTTTTATGGGGTTGCTAAATGTCTTTCTTCAATCGTCTGTGCAATCATTGAAAATCAAAACACTGTGATTCCAGTATCTGCACCACTAACTGGGCAATATGGTATCAACGATCTCTACCTTGGTTCACCGGCAATCATTAATCGGCAAGGGATTGGCCAAGTAATCGAATATCAACTTTCACCAAACGAACTCAAGAAAATGCAAGCTTCAGCTAAACAACTAAAGAGTGTTCTAGATGAAGTAAAATAATCATTCTAAAAGAAAAGAGCCAGGAAAAATTCCTGACTCTTTTTTTATAAGCGGGTAACGAGAATCGAACTCGCGACGCAACCTTGGGAAGGTTAAGTTTTACCACTAAACTATACCCGCATAAACTAAGCAATTAACAATTACTTAGTAAGTATATCGCTAACAAGATTATTTGTCAGCCTTTTTTGATGATTTTTTTGTCGTCTTTTTAGAGCTAGTTGACTTAGAAGACTTCTTATCAGTGCTTTCATCACTTTCATCGTCTTCATCATTCTTTTCGGTACGCGGCACAGCCTTAATCATCTTGGCTTCGCTTTGCCGAATAACTGCGCGACTGTTTAATTCATTGACACCATTCTTATCGCTGGGATCAAAGTCTTGAATCGAAATCATCACAGAATTGTTATAAACTTTTTCAACAATACCGGTAAAGTCATGATCCATTGGACCGAACTTCTTTGCTTTAACAAGATCACCAATTTCAAAATCAGCCACAGGCTATCACCTCTTCATTTTTTCTAATAGACACAGTAATGTACAATACACTTTTTTTGAGATTTTTTCAAGTAAAGCACCTTTCTACAGTTCCATGTTTTTCTAACAGTGATAAAATCAAATGCGGAAAGGGGCTTTACCATGTTAAATTTTATTATTCTATTTGCGATTATTCTTTTGTTAATCTCATCGATCAGTGGCCTTCACGCTAAGATGGAAAAACATGTCAGCGATTGTCTAGTGATTACTCGTTGCCTATTTTTTGTTATACTAACATGCCAAATCATCCAATTATTTTTGACTTGGAAAACTAGATTGCTCATTAACTTCATTTGGCTATTATTTTCCATCGTTCTTTATGCATTCACTGAAAATGCCTTTCGTGAAAAAATGGTCACATTTGGTAATCCAAGGCACTCACGGGTGGTACTACTGGGAATGGTCATTGACTTACTCTTAACACTAATTGTGATTATCTTTTAGTTGCCATAGTAACTGATCTACTGCTCGTGCTCGGGTTAGGAAATAGTAACGTTCCCTAAAGTTCATTTCTGCAAGAGTATGTCTGGTATTATCGGGGATGAGAATCCGGTTAAAGCCATCGCCACCGTTTCCCCTTTCTGTCTTTGCAATTTGTCCTCTTAAAATTCCATCAGCAGTTGCAAGAACTTTTCCCTGGTGAGCACAGACAATTGTTGTCTGCATCTGGAACGCCCGATCGTGATCTTTAACAAGCCGTAAAACGTATTGATCATAATCATGCGGTGTTTTGCACTGAGCTAAATCTCGTGCTGTCCTGACTCCCATAATTTCTGGATATGCTTCTAACTGAAGTCCCGAATCATCAGCAATTATTAATGAATGAGGAAGCTGTTTGCTAATGTAGAGTGCCTTTTGCTGGGCATTCTCCAGGTATGAGCTTTCACCTTCTACTGGAAATTGCTGCTTTTGAATCAAGTTGGTATAAGGAATTGCAGTATTTCCACGAACTGCGATAATTCTCTGAAGTTCCTGAATTTTGTTTTGATTATGGCTAGCGATTACGAATTTCATTTTAATTGCTCCCAAATAAACTCAAATATAGAAAAAAGAGCTTGATGTACAAAAGATGTGCATACAAGCTCTTTTTAATGTTGATGTATCAACATTTTTTAAGGATCTCAAGTGCCCCAAACAGGAATACTCATTGTTGATATATCAAGGTTTCAAGGCGTTTTTTCCGCAGTTTTTCCGCAACTTTTACAATTCCGCCAATTTATCAATAATTAACGTGTCATTCTTTGCCTTGTATTCATCGATCAAATAAGAGTAAGTGTTTAACGTTACTGTGATATTTGAATGACCTAGACGCTTACTAATGGCGTATATATCGACACCCTTACTTAGCAAATAGGCAACATGGACATGACGTAATGAGTGAAAATGGAACCCTTGTTTTTTCATCCCTATATCATTCATAATAGACCGTAGACATTTGTTTAAAGCGTTACTGGTTGGAATGGTACCAAGAACGTTCTGAAATACCATAACACTATGATTAGCCTTTAAATCTTCTAAGTGATTGAGTAATGAGCGATTTACCTTGATGGTTCGATTACTTGATTCAGTCTTAGTTGGTTTAAAGGCTTTTTCTTTTTCGTCCCACGACTTATTAATAGTGATCGTTGAATGTAAGAAGTCTATATCCTTCCAAGTAAGCGCCTGTATTTCGCCTTTTCGCATTCCTGTATATATTGCAGTTAAAATCATGAAACGGCTGGTGTTGTAATGATTCAGTTTGTCCAGTACCGCTTTTTTGAGCTTGATTAATTCATCTTTAGTTAAGTATTCGACCTTAACTTGCTTATCCTTATTGTGAATAAGCTTAACGTTACTAGTAAAATCCTTAGTAATAATATCATCATCAATCGCATAACTAACCGCAGACCGCACCGCACCATTCAGCTTGCTAACACTATCTTTAGCATGGTCAGACCCGTACCAGTTTATAAAGGCTTGATAATCAGACCGTTTAATATCTCTTAGCTTGGTATCTTTGAAATATTTTTCAATGGCAGTTCCAATTACACGATAGCGATTTTGTGTTATGGCAGTGATACCGTTTTTTTCATACAGTTTGTACCAGCGCCAATAGTAATCAATCAATGACATATCTTTCAGATCGATATTAAGAGCGCCTAATTCCTTTTCTTTCTCGTTGGCTTTATCCAATGCTTCCCGTTTTAGTTTGAACCTACCAACTGATTTTTGGTGACGTTTACCGTTGCTATCCTTGTATTCAGCGATTCCATAGTAACCGCCTTTTGTTTTCTTAGCATAACTCATAATTATTTACCTCTTTCGCTCAGCTTGTCGGGGCAGTTAGAAAGTAATAAATAATCGAGTGCTGGGGATGAAATAACATCCCCTACTGGAGCTTTTAACGTCATTCACGTTTGGACTAATTAGTGCTTAAACGGATTATCGGTGCAATTTAGGAGCATTTTGCACTGAAAAGGGTCTAAATTTGAACGCGATTTAACGCTATCAAACGCTTTTTAACGCTTTATTCACTAAAATAGCGACATCCCCAGCAATGAAGAGATGATAAGAAGCAACTAACAATCACTTATTCATAAAAGTTAATGTTCATGTTGTCTCACAAGCAATCAGCTTTTAATGATACTCACATTAGTTTTAAAACACCTCAGAATGGCAATTCATCATCAGATAAATTACTAATCAAGGAATGCTTCATTACTATTCCACAATTCAATTTTGAATAATCAGAATCGAAATCGTCAAAACGAAAAGAGATAGGGATACTAGGCGGTAATGTTATATATTGATTATCAGATTGAAACTTTGAAAGATAATCATAAAATGCCCTACTGATTTTTTCTTGAATTACTTTTTGAAAACCAGCAGTCAAATCATCATTCCAAAATTTAAAGAAGCTTTCCTTCTGAGACTTCATACTATCTTTAATTGGTGGATTGCCTAAAATTACCTTTAAATTTGGAACATCCATATAAAAGCTATAATCATCATCTTGAATTTCGGAATAATGAAAAGAAATTTTATTTTCAGAAATTATAGATAATTCAAACGTTTTTTTTATTTCACCAGTCGAATAATTGTTACTGGTCTTTGTTAAATAAAGATCTAAATAAAATGGCTCTATATAAGTATCATTAGCAGAAGCTTCCTCAATGGAATCAGGTACAACGGGTTGTTCATCTCCACTAACCGACACAGATACATCAAAAGGTAAATATTCAAAGAACTCTTGCGGAGTTACTCCTAAATATTGACAGAGCGAATTAACAGTTTCAAACTGAATCATTTTTCCACTATTGCTAACGGTAGAATTAATAGTATTTCTAGATAAGTTATCAATATCATTAGCTATTCTAGTTGCTTTTAGACCTCTCTCGTCCATTAATTCTTTTAATTTATTGCGGATCATCTTATACACCTCGTTTACTTGGTTTAAACATAAAACAATATTAAGTAAAAGACAACTATTATTGTCAAAAGTAATCAAAAAAAGGCAACAAATTTGTTGTCTTTTTATTTTTAAAGAGTTATATTGTTCTGTGAAATGACAAGTTAACTTGTCATTAACATGAAAAAAATAGAAAAAGGGTGATGAAATGACAGCTTACTTTTCATATACAGACGCTATGAACTATATGGGTATCAAATCAATGACAACTCTTAGAGAATATATCAAACATGGCTTACCAATTATCAAAGCTGGTAAATCAAAGCGCATTGCCAAGTCTGATATTGATAAATTCATGTCAGAACATCGTGTAGTAGCAACACAAGACAAATAAGGGGATGTTTTTACATGCAATTACGAGTAGAAAGCTGGAACGGGTACCCTATCCGATTTGTTGAAATTGATGGTGATTGGCTAGCGATTACCACAGACGTTTCCAAAGCACTTGGCTATTTAAGCGCAGAAAAATTATTAAGACGTATTCCTAAAAAGTACCAAGTTAAAAAGCTAGTTCCCCGAAACGGGGTATCAGGTCAAGGACGTGTATTTATCCTGTTAAAAGAAATTGGTATTTATCAGGCAGTATTCGGCAGTCATAAACCAGAAGCACAGCGATTTAGAGAATGGGTATTTAAAACCATTCAGCTATTGAGAAAGCAAGCAGGATTAGCAGAACATGAAGCCTTTAAAATGCTTGATAATCGCATTCAGAAGCAAGCCATGCAACGACTAGACGCTGATAATGAAGTGGACTACATCAAAGCCAATTCCATTGCTAACAAAGCAGTAGCCAATAAATATGGATTGCCAAAGATGATTAGTAAAAAACAAATGACCCCAGAAATGAAGCATGACCGCCCCACAATCCTTAACGATGTTGTGGACTTAATGAATGTAAAAAAGCGGTTTGGACTTGATATTTCAGTATCACAAACGATTTACAGCAATCTTCAAAAGCAAAGTAGCAAGTAAGGGGATGAGAATCACGGAAGATTTACAGATTCAGCTACCAAAAGACGTGCAGGAAGCAACGTTGAAAATGGTTCATACCATTTTAATAACGGCAGTAAAGGATATTGAGAAACAAAAAAGCTTCCCACCGTATATGACAAAGCAGGAAGCAAGCAAGTATTTACATATTTCAGGGACCACGTTTGATAAATGGCAATGCAAACTAAACATCCCCTTAATCCAGATTGATGGCGTTAAGCGTTACAAACGTGAAACCTTAGATCAATTTATGAAGAATATCGAACAGCAAAACACTAAATAACAGCTTGTCGGGGCAGTTAGGAGTTCAGTTTACTATGAAGATTCTACAAACAATTGATAAACAGATTTTGGCTTACTGGAACACAGCGGAAGATGAAAGACTATGGGCTTATCTTGCTACTATGCCTATTTTGGTGCTTATCATTGACGCTTTTACACATGGATTTTAAGAGGTGATTACATGAATAAATTAGATAAAGAAGAACAACGCTTATTGGACTTACTACCAAAAGGAATTGACCGACCACGCCCACTTAAAGAGTTGGTTAAACTCACTGGATGGAATAGTCGCAAGGTTAGAGGAACTATTAACCGCTTGATTGTGATTCATCATCAGCCAATTGGCGCTAAGTATGAACACCCTAACAATGGCTATTTCATTATTACCAACGATAAAGAGCGCAACATCGCACTTGCTCCCCTAACCTCACAGATAACTGTAATGACCAAACGGGCGCAAGTAATCAGCAATGCACAGTTAGAAAGTGAAGAATAATGTTCAGACAAAATAAAAAAGCCGTCAAATGCTATCAATCGACCAAAAACGTTAGCATTTAACAGCACACTTTGAATGAGTACAACGGCTTCCCGTTGCTTGCTTATTCTAACATGTAACTTTGAATTACAGGGAAATCATCCCCAACAACTGGAGGAATAAGACAATGAATAACGATAATTACAAGTTTATTTTGGCAGACGACCACAAAGGAAACAAAGCCCTTGTAGTAATCAAAGGCTCTTGGACTAATGATTTAGTCAATTCATCAAAAGTTGTAGATGGCAGCCGTTTCAAAGACGTTGCTCAACAGCTTAAACATATCATTGATTCAGCGAGTGTTATTGAAAAGGACGGTGAACAGTCATGCAATTAGTGACCCTTACCGCACCAGACGGACACAAAGAACGCTGGGACTTTAAAACCACTTATCTATCCCTTTTAACTTGGTATCAATACCTTAAAGACGTAGACAACGCCAAAGAACCTAATGAGCTTGTTACTCGTATTAGTAAATTTGTTGGGGATGATATTAACCAAGTCCACACCTTATTAATTTACTTAGACGGATTTAACGATGATCTATATTCCAAACTGTCAATGCTTACAAAGAACGAAAACAAAAACACCGTTCGGCTATATTTCATCATGAAGTCAATTAATAACCCCCACTACTTGCGACACAACAACGAACAGGAACCAGAACGACAGCAACTAATCAATCGGATTAAGCAAGTCACAAATAACGACAGCAAAACTCTTAATCGCCTTACTGAATTAACTAAATTATTTGTTGATGGTCAATTAAGTTACAAATACTTGGAGGAATGCAACTAATGGCAGAGCGAAGAATGCTAAGCAAAAGTTTATTGATGGATAATAAGTTTCTGACACTTAGCAACGATAGTAAGTCACTATATCTATATTTGTTGATGTTTGCAGATGATGACGGAATTGTTAAACGTTCAATCATGATTGACAGTGTCTTAAATGCAACGGACAACAATTATTCAGAACTTGAAGAAAAAGGCTTAATTATTGCAATTAGTGGTAATGATGAAATCAGAGTGATTACTAACTGGAATGGTATTGAAACTATTAGAGAGAAGTTGTATTCACCAACTATTTATCTCAATGTTCGCAGTCGATTATATTTAAAAACTGATTTTTCATACACATTGAACAAAAACGATCCGAGTGTTTTCTCTAGTGCTGATAAATGGATCAACGATGGACGACCTAAAAACATTAAAGACTTCAAACCATTGATACAACAGCATTTAAAAGAAGTACAGTACATGGACGGTACAAGTACAGTACAGGTACAGGACATGGACGGTACAAGTGCGTCCCCAGATCAGAATAGATCAGATCAGTATAGACTAGATCAGAGTAGAACAGATCAGGACAGCAAAGATCAGATCAGCCAAGAAAAGATAAATAGTGCAAACATGCAACTTTCTTCTTCTAATGGGGGTATGGGGGAAAATGCTTCTTCTGTCGACAGTTCTA
>JAHLFK010000020.1 GCA_018883805.1 Candidatus Limosilactobacillus merdavium
TGTTAGTTTTACTGGAGAAAGCTATCGATTAAAGAATGCATTATCAAATAACTAAATAAAATAAGAAGTGGGCTGCAAGACTATGTAAAAAGTCATTGCATTTCTCTGCACTTTTTACTTGCAAAATACAGCAGTTCATGATCATCTCACAATGATCACCTCAACAAGTGTCATCTAACACTCTTCTGCGATAATGGGCAGTAACCAATATTAGCTTATCATTAGACTCACTAACACACTTCATAAACAAAGACCATCTTCAATACCACTAATCAATTCTCTTTCACCAAACAAGAACTCTCTGAGTGATTAATTAATATCTACTCATCTTTTCAAATAGTATTCTAATATTTCGATTGCTATTATAATACTAAGTTAACTTTTTATTGTCAATACCTAAATTAAAGAAAATTAAAAAGCACCGAGTTTTCACTAAATTATGAATACTCAGTGCTTAATTATCTTTGCCAAAATAAAGCCAGCTATAAATTAACCTACTTTACTTCAACGATCCAGTTATCGTTTTCATCAGTTGAGCCCAATAATTCTGGCTTATCAATTGCCTTTTGATTAACTGCTACGATTTCACCATCAACTGGACTATTAATATCAGTAACGGCTTTTTCCGCTTCAACCGCGATAAACTTGTCACCACTAGTTAACTTAGTACCAACAGCTGGAACATCAATAAAACTAATTTGACCTAATTCATCACGACCATTGTCATTTAATCCTAAACGAACATTGCCGTTGTCTTGCTTTTTAGTCCAAAAGTAACTTTCAGTAGCCATCTTCAACTACACCCCATCTATCTAAATTCTTTATTGTTACTAAACATGTAAGAATGGTGGTGATATCTCATCGACATTACCATCCCTATCCCAATCAGGTTACCAATTAATGAGGAACCCCCAGCACTAATAAATGGTAATGGAATACCAGTTAATGGGAGAAGTCCAATGTTCATTCCAATGTTTTCAAAAACGTGGAATAAAATCATCATGATAACACCAGTTGAAATATAAGCATAAAATTCATTCCGAGTATCAAACGTTACCCGAATCATTAGATAGATTAAGAGTAAATACAGCAAGATCAATAATGCACTACCAATAAAGCCGAAGTTTTCCCCAATAACAGAGAAAATCATATCAGATTCACGAACCGGTACGTACACTTTTGAATTATTAAACCCAGTTCCAGTGATACCACCAGAACCAACAGCTTTAATACTCTGCCATAACTGATAACCCTGGTTACTGGTATCTTGTTCTGGATGTAACCATGTATCAACACGATCAAACTGGTAAGCTTGGAAACCAACATGTTCTAGAATGTTTCGTCCAATTGAACTAGTAACCATGGCTAAGGCAGAACCACCAACAACTGCTAAACCAATCGCAGTTGGGGCGATGATTCGCCATGTAACACCAGATACAAGAACCATTCCACAGAAGATCGCGAAGAACACCAATCCTGTACCAAAGTCATTTTGTAACTTCAAGGAAATCAAAATTGGTAATAACCAGAGCGCCATCGTTCCAATTAAACGCCAATCTGATCTGACAGTATGAACGTTATACCGATTGTTATGAGTAGTGATTACCCGGCCCATCATCAAAATATAGGCTGGTTTCATAATTTCAGATGGCTGGAAGGTAAACGGTCCAATTGCAAACCAGCTTTTGGCCCCGGTATTAGCGTAATAAGCACGACTGTAGAATACCAGGATTGCAAACATTAGGAAGATCCCAACCCAATATACAAGCGGGGCAACCTTCCATAGTTGTTCCGAATCAAATTGCATGATTACAACAACTAGAATTGTCCCAATTATATACCAAATTAACTGACTAATTACTTGCCGTGTAACACTAGTTGAACCACCAGTATCATGAACGGCCGCAACATAGATCGATGCCAAACCAATTAAGGCTAATAGCAAGACACAGAAAATGATCCCCCAGTCAATCCGACTTTCATCATCATTTTGAGAACGTTGCATTCTTTAACTCCTTTTTTGAGATTTTGCGCAACGCTACTGCATCGCATTATCCTTGATGTAAATGATATTGTTGCAATACCACTTCAAGTCCTTCTTCTTGTGAATGAACATAAAATTCACTCTCATCAGCAGTCAGAAGAGCCTTAAATCGATTACCATCCGTCAGCACTTCACCAATCAGTCTTTTGCCAATAAATACTTGTTGGACTGGTTGATGACGACGTTCAATATCCTTTACATTAACTTCAATTTTCTTATCTTTTTTTGCCACTTTTTCACCCTTATCATTTTATAACTCGATGGAAAGTAAATTTTGTAGGTACTGGGTCATAACCGCCACGTGCAAAAGGCTGACACCTTAATATCCTAGCAGTTCCCAATAATACTCCCTTCATGCCAAATCTTTGAATTGCTTCAAGCATATATTCCGAACAAGAAGGGTAGTAACGACACGCCTTATACGGTCGCCTTGCAGAGATGTTTCGTTGGTACCATCGAATTAATTGACTGACAAATCGAGTCATTATTTCTTTTTCTTCTTATTATCGTTATCGGTCTTTTGCATCCGTTCGAGCATTTCACCAGCACCCTTAGCAACATTGTCCAAAGGATCTTGGGAAACAACAACGGGAACCTTCAAATGATCACTGAAGAGTTGATCAATTCCGTTAAGCAATGAAGTACCACCGGTAAGCATAATTCCGCGATCAATGATGTCACTAGCTAATTCAGGTGGAATAGTTTCTAGAACACCAATTGCTGCCTTGACGATCTGTTCAAGGGTACCATGGATAGCTTGTTCGATTTCGTTTTCATCAGTAGTGATTTGCTTAGGCATTCCTGTAGCAACATCACGACCACGAACATCCATCTTCTTAGGTTCATCAACTGGTAAAGCAGTACCGATTTCCATCTTAATTTGTTCAGCAGTGTGTTCACCAATAACAAGTCCATGATGATCCTTGATATAAGCTGTAATATCATTATTTAGCTTATCCCCAGCCATCCGGATTGATTGGCTCGCAACAATATCACCTAATGACAAGATAGCAATATCACTAGTACCACCACCCATGTCAATTACCATGCTGCCTCGTGGCTTAAAGATATCAAGTCCTGCACCAATAGCAGCTACTTTAGGTTCGTATTCGAGATAAACCTTACCGCCACCAGATTGTTCAGCAGCTTGAATGATTGCTTTTCGTTCAATTTCAGTAATGTTGGTTGGTGCACAGATCATAATATCAGGTTTTGACATGAAGCCCTTAACGCTCAACTTACCAATAAAGTATGAAAGCATTTCTTGGGTAACGTCAAAATCAGAGATAACACCGTTCTTTAATGGACGAATTGCCCGGATATTACTTGGTGTCCGTCCAACCATCCGATATGCTTCAGAACCAACAGCTAATACTTTATTTGTTTGCGTATCAATTGCAACAACTGAAGGTTCGTTCAAAACAATTCCCTTGCCTTGAACATAAATTAGGACGTTCGCAGTCCCTAAGTCGATTCCGATATCCTTTGCCATTTATGTATATTCTCCTTCCGGCCAAATTTCATAATAACGTTGGTAATTATACCACACAATTACCAGAGAAACGCTAACCTCGTTCAGTATGATGGGTAGCTTCCTCTGGGTCTAATTTAATTTGGTCATCAATGTTAACACGATCAATTTGCGCACCTAATTGAGCCAGTTTTTGGTGAAGGTGATAGTATCCACGATCTATGTACTTAAGGTTTCTTACTTGAGTAATTCCCTGAGCAGCTAATCCAGCAATTACCAAAGCTGCACCTGCACGTAAATCAGTTGCTGCAACTTCAGCACCACTAAAATTACTTGGTCCACTAAGAACCGCTGTTGAACCATTAATCTGATACTGAGCATTCATCCGTCGAAGTTCTTCCAAATGCATGAAGCGTTTTTCGAATACCGTTTCATTCATCGTACTCGTCCCATTGGCGAGTAGTTGCAATACTGTCATCTGTGGTTGAAGATCTGTTGGAAAACCAGGATACGGTGCAGTTTGGACATTCGATGGCAATAATACTGAAGTACCTAGAATTCGAATGCCATCTTCTTGATTAATTACTGTCACACCCATGTCCTGGAGTTTGGCAATTAATGGTTCATTATATTGAGCTTCTGCATTCTCAATCACAACATCACCATTAGTTGCTGCAGCAGCGATCATAAATGTTCCTGCTTCAATCCGATCAGACATTACACGATAATCACAACCGTGGAGGAAGTTCACTCCTTGAATACGGATAACGCCTGTACCAGCACCGTGAACTCGTGCCCCCATCTTATTTAATGCATTTGCTAAATCAACGATCTCTGGCTCACGAGCACAATTTTCGATTGTAGTAATTCCTTGTGCTAATGTAGCTGCCATCATAATATTTTGCGTTGCACCAACACTAGGAAAATCTAAGTAGATATTAGTACCAACTAGTTGATCGGCATGGGCTTCAATATAACCATCATGTTGTTCGATCTCTGCTCCAAGTTGGCGAAGGCCTTTAAGATGCAAGTCAATTGGCCGTGAACCAATTGCACATCCCCCAGGAAGGGCAATCTTCGCATAACCAGTTCTAGCTAATAATGGCCCCATCACAACCATTGATGCACGCATCTTGCTTACATACTGAAATGGCGCTTCTGAGGAAATTTTTTGGCTAGCATTGAAATCAATCACATGTTTTTTCTGATCAAAATGAACCTGAATGTTCAAGAACTTCAACAGTTCATCCATCATTAAAACATCTGAAAGGACAGGAACATTAGTTAAATGTAATATTCCAGTTGAGGCGAGGATTGATGCTGCTTGAAGAGGCAATACAGCATTTTTTGCCCCTTCAATTGCGACTCGTCCAGATAAACGATGACCACCCTTAATAATTATCTTTTCCATAACTTACTCCTTATTAAAATTAACGCAATAAACCAGGTAACTGACTAACTGCATTAATAAATCCAATAAAAAAGCTGGCACATAGATAACCGACTGCAGTAGAAAATAAAACGATTGCTAACGGCAATGTTCTCGGTGGACGTCGAAAATAACGTTCAAAATGAAAACCTTGGATTGCTGTAAACGTTAGCCAAATCATTCCTAGTTGGATAATTATTTCTACTAAAGCCTTAATTCCTGTTACTTGCACCATTTCACCTTCTTTAAACCATCTATAATCTTATCATACCAAGGAATTTATGATCAGTCATTAGCAATAACTTTACATTAAGTTTAAAAACAAAAAGTGATATTTAATGGATAATTACATCCACTAAATATCACTTTTAAAATTACTAAGGTAAACAAATTACTTTTGCTTAAACTTGGAAACATTAAGACGGTTAATTGCCCGTTTCAAATGAACTTCAGCTCGAGCCAAGTCATTTTGAAGATGAGCTTCCTTAGCCTTCTTAATTGCTTCTTCAGCTCGTTCCTTAGCATGTTCAGCACGTTCAACATCGATCTTTTCAGGCATTTCTGCACTATCAGCTGTGATTAACGCAGTTTCACCATCAAATTGCATAATTCCACCGTTAACGGCTGCAATTTCATCTGTCCCTTGATCGTGCTTAATTCTTAATTCACTAATTGTCAATGATGCCAATACAGGTACGTGTTTAGCCATGATCCCCATTTGACCACCAGAAGTGTTCATAATGACCATCGTAGCATTGTCATTATCATAAACCGTACCATCTGGAGTGATAATGGTGACTTTAAATTTAGTATCAGCCATGATTATCCCTCCTAATCTGCAGGTTCTTCAGCAGCATCAGCCTTCATTTTCTTAGCTTTTTCAACGGCATCGTCAATTGTACCAACCAACCGGAATGCTTCTTCTGGAAGGTCATCGTACTTACCTTCAAGAATTCCCTTGAAGCCCTTGATAGTGTCCTTTAATGGAACATACTTACCTGGAGTACCAGTAAATTGTTCAGCAACACTAAAGCTTTGTGAAAGGAAGTTCTGAATACGACGTGCACGAGCAACGATTACCTTTTCATCGTCAGATAATTCATCCATCCCTAAGATAGAAATGATATCTTGCAATTCATGGTACCGTTGCAAAACATGTTGAACTTCAGTAGCAACTTCATAGTGTTCCTTACCCACAATTTCAGGGGTCAAAGCAGTAGAAGTTGAAGCCAAAGGATCAACGGCTGGGTAAATACCAATTTGGGTCAACCGACGTTCCAAGTTAGTAGTAGCATCCAAGTGAGCGAATGTTGTAGCTGGAGCAGGGTCGGTGTAGTCATCGGCAGGAACATAAACCGCTTGAATAGAAGTGATTGAACCCTTCTTAGTAGAAGTAATCCGTTCCTGTAATTGACCCATTTCAGTAGCCAAAGTAGGCTGGTAACCAACGGCAGAAGGAATCCGTCCTAACAGGGCAGAAACTTCTGAACCGGCCTGGGTGAACCGGAAAATGTTATCAATAAATAATAGCACATCTTGGCCCTTTACATCACGGAAGTATTCCGCAATTGTAAGTCCAGTCAAGGCAACCCGCATACGAGCACCAGGAGGTTCGTTCATCTGACCATAAACCATGGCAGTCTTTTCAAGAACTCCTGAAGCCTTCATTTCATAGTACATATCGTTACCTTCACGGGTACGTTCACCAACACCTGTGAAGACAGAAATACCGTTGTGTCCTTGAGCAATGTTGTGGATCAATTCCTGAATCAAAACGGTCTTACCAACACCGGCACCACCGAATAACCCAATCTTACCACCACGAACATATGGGGCTAACAAATCAATAACCTTAATCCCAGTTTCAAGGATTTCAGTATTGTTGTTTAATTCATCATATTTAGGT
>JAHLFK010000021.1 GCA_018883805.1 Candidatus Limosilactobacillus merdavium
GCTTGTGTTGCGGCATCTTCAATGTCATCAGCACCAGGAAGCCATACATTTTCTGCTTGTGGGAATGGGTAAACAGAGTTTGGAGCAGCTACACGAATAACTGGAGCATCCAAGTACATGATGGCACCTTCTGAAATAGCAGAAGCTACTTGTGCACCGACACCGGCCATCTTTTGTGCTTCTTGAACGATTACTACATGGTGAGTCTTCTTGATAGATTCAAAGATAGTGTCTGTGTCAAGTGGGTAAAGTGAACGGAGATCGATAATTTCTGCTGAGATATTCTTCTTAGCAAGCTTCTTAGCAGCCTTTTGAGCTTCTGAAACTTCACCACCATAAGCAATGATTGTTACATCGTTACCTTCTTCAACGACATTTGCCTTGTCCAAAGGAACAGTGTACTTGTCATCAGGAACTTCGCCCTTAACTGAACGGTAGAGACGAAGGTTTTCAAGGAAGAGAACTGGGTCATTATTTTCAATAGCGGAAATAACAAGTCCCTTAGCGTCATAAGCTGAACTTGGTGTAACAACACGAAGACCTGGAATACCTACGAAGAAGTTTTCAAGATCATCCCCGTGCAATTCAGCAGTATGAGTACCACCACCGTATGGAGTACGGATAGTGATTGGCATGTTCTTAGTACCATCATATTGGAAACGTACACGTGACATTTGTCCAGCAATTGAGTCCATTGCTTCAAAAGTGAAGCCCATGAATTGAATTTCTGGAACTGGACGCCAACCCGTAGCGGCTAAACCAATTGACAGACCTAAAATACCAGATTCAGCTAATGGTGTACTAAATACACGGTCCTTACCGTACTTTTCTTGCAAGCCGTTAGTAGCACGGAAGACACCACCGTTTTTACCAACATCTTCACCGAAGACCAAGGTCTTTGGATCTTCAGACAAAGCAATGTCAATACCTTCAGTAATAGCTTTGATATAAGTCTTTTTAGCCATGATTACTTCGACTCCTTTGCTTCGTACTTCTTAATTTGTTCTTTGATATCTGGGGTTGGAACTTCGAAGGTCCGCTTAAGCATGTCTGTAACCTTTTCTGGTTCTACAGAGTCAGCTTCCTTCATAGCCTTCTTGAAGTCTTCCTTGCATTCATCAGCATACTTGTTTTCTTCGTCTTCAGACCAGAGGCCCTTCTTAGTCAAGTACTTACGAAGCCGAATCAATGGATCCTTGTCGAACCATGGCTTTTCTTCTTCCTTGGTACGGTAACGACTAGGATCGTCACCAGCAGAACTGTGAGCACCGAACCGGTATGTTAAGGTTTCAATTAATACTGGACCATTGCCAGCTGCAGCGAATTCACGAGCTTCCTTAGCAACTTCATAACATGCCAAGACATCCATTCCGTCAACTTGAACACCTGGAATACCAGCTGCAACACCCTTTTGAGCAACGGTTTGAGCATAGGTTTGAAGCTTCCGTGGGAATGAAATTGCCCAGCCGTTGTTTTGAATAATGAATACGGCAGGAGCTTGGAATGCACCAGCAAAGTTCATCCCTTCGTAGGTGTCACCTTGTGATGAACCACCTTCACCGGTATAAGCATAAGCAACGGCATCCTTTTCACCGTTCTTCTTAATACCAAGAGCACCACCGGCCATTTCAACCATTTGGGCACCAATGATAATTTGTGGACGTAATGCACGAGCGTCGAACATGTTACCTTTGAGGTAACCCTTTGACCAAAGGTACATTTGAGCAACAGTTGCACCGTGTTGAATTAATTGAGGTAAGTCACGATATGCAGGGAATAAGAAGTCATTCTTCTTAAATGCAGCCGCGGTCCCCATTTCTGAGGCCTCTTCACCCCAAGTTGGGGCATAAAATCCTAAACGACCTTGCTTGGAGAAACTCATGGTTTGTTCGTGAAGTGCACGTTCCCAAACCATCTTCTTCATTAAGTCAACTAACAGATCATCACTGAAGTTAGCCATTAAATCCTTGTTAACGACATTCCCATCATTATCGAGAATTTGAACAGGCTTTGCATATGGAGCGCCTTCTTCAGCTTTAATCTTTGCAAAGTCAACAGCTTTGGTATTGGCCATTATAAAACATCCCTTTCCAAATCCAATTAACATCATCGTAAGCGATTACTTACCTTACTTACATTACTTACATTATTTAGTATACCTCTCTTTTGACATATTACAAGCGCTTTCATAGACTTATTTTTATTAATTTGACTAATATTTTATTAAATTGTATACGTTTCCTACAACTTTGCTTGTTTGTTCTTTATTTTTTACTGGTTTTTTGATTTTTTCACTAATTTTTATTCGATTTGTGAATGTGATAAACTACTATTTGTTTGTTTTATAATAGGAAAAGAAGAGATTAATTAAATTGGAGGATGATCATTGTGTATTTAATGAAAGATATTGTTCGCGATGGTGACCCGGTCTTACGAAAGCGTGCAGCAAAAGTTGAATTTCCTCTTTCTAAAGAAGATTTAGATTTTGCTAAGCAAGGGATGGAATACCTCGAAGTAAGTCAGGATCCAGAATTGTGTAAAAAGTATAAGTTACGGGCTGGAGTTGGCCTTGCTGCACCACAAGTTGGTATTTCTAAGCAAATGGCTGCAGTTCTAGTTCCTTCACTAGATGAAGATGACGATAAGCCTTCATTTAAGGACGTTATTATCAATCCGGTAATTATTAGTGAATCTGTTCAATATGGAGCATTAACTGAAGGAGAAGGCTGCCTCTCAGTTGACAAGGATGTTCCTGGATACGTCCCACGTCATGATCGGATTACTTTACGGTACCAAGATGTTAATGGTAAAACCCATACAGTCCGGTTGAAGAACTACCCTGCAATTGTTTGCCAACACGAAATTGATCACTTACATGGTGTTCTTTTCTATGATCACATTAATAAGAAAGACCCATTTGAGGCTCCTGAAGATACAATCATGATTAGTTAATGTCATAACTAATTGGCAAGTCTCCGAGATAAATAAGATCGATAATCGTGATCGAATAAAAAGACCAGGAATTAACTAAACTAATTCCCGGTCTTTTGTTTTCTTATTTACTATGTTGGTCTAATCGTTTAAGGTCAGCAATGTATTCTCGTGTCGCTTCATTTAAAACGTAAGCAACATCGATGTGCAGAACATTCTCATATGTCCACCAGTCAGTAACCTTAAAGACTATCTGGCTTTCCTTAAATGATTGAATTTCATTTTTCTTGGCATATACGGTTAATTGCTTTTCGAGTTCATCCCTACTGATTTTGGTTTTGTCCAAATTAAAATCAGCTGGATTAAAATGATATTCGAATGCCAATACGCCTTTTCCCCAAACATCGGCAACTATTTCTGAGGATAATGAAAATGACTGACCACTGAGTTCACTTAGGCAATCATTAACTGCCTTATCTGTTACTGAATGTGCTTGATTTTTTAACATTAACGTCGCGTGGTTAACTAACAGGCGATGAATGATAACATAAATTAAAATCACAACAATAACAGCCAAAAGAACTAGCCAAAAGAATGACATAGGCTCATCCCATTTCTAAATTATATTTAACATAATCATACCATTTTACAAATTTAAGTAACACAGTTGATTAGATGTGCTAAAATAATTTAAGTAACTAAAGTTTAAATAACTAAATAAGGAGCATTTTACAGTATGACTTTTAAGGTATACTACCAACCCGATGCAACTAAGCGACCGGTTCGTGAAAATACTCAATCATTATATATTGAAGCTGATTCAGAAGCTCAAGCATTATTATTGGTTGAAGAAAATACTGACTACAACATTGAATTTGTTGAACAATTAGACGACAAAGCTTTGGAATACGAAAAGCAAAATCCAAACTTTAAGATTACTAAGTTCTAATTGCTAATTAAGACAGTCGGGAAATTAATTCTCTCGACTGTTTTTTACTTGAAATTAAGGGAGGTCAAATTATGCACTATGAGGTAATCCTAAATCCAGCTGCTGGAAATGGAAAAGCCTTAAAAACATGGAATCTTCTTCGTCCTTCTTTCGATGGACAGCTAGATTATTCCCTCCACCAAACTGATTATAAAAAACACGAAGAATTTTTAGCTAAACGAGTAGCTCAAAGCTATTCAAATGATTCAAATACTGGAGTAATCGTTATTGGTGGTGACGGAACACTGCATAATGTTCTAAACGGCCTCAAGAAGAATGACTCCACCCTTCCCTTGTCATATATTCCGACAGGGACAGGAAATGACTTTGCTCGAGGGTTTGGGATTTCATTAAATCCAGAAAAAGCTTTTCAACAAATCTTAGCAGCAACTCAAAAACAAACGATCACAATTGGTCATTATTCCGAAGCCATAAAGAAAGAAGATGGCTACTTCCTCAATAATATTGGAATTGGTTTTGACGCTGCAATCGTTAGTCGGACAAATTCTTCTAATGCAAAAAAGCACCTTGGACATTTCTCATATTTAAGTAAGGCGTTTGGCGTGATTTATGATCAACAACCGTTTCAATTAATGGTTCAAGAAAATAATCACCACCATATTTTTGCCAATGCTTTCATTGCTGTGGCAACCAACCATCCCTTCATCGGTGGAGGCTTTCAAATTGATCACTCCGCTAGTGTGAACGATGATGCTATTAATATGGTGGTGGCTGAACGTAAGAACTGGCTACTCACGCTTTGGGAACTTATTCTATTTGCGCGAGGGAAACTAGCACAATCACGATTTTCCTACCGTTTCCATACAAAAAAGGTTCACTATTCAACAACTTCTCTTGAATTTGGTCAAATAGATGGAGAAAACATGGGAAATCGTTTCTACGATCTTACCGTTGATACTAGTCATTATGATTTTTGGCAAGCTACTAATCAAAGTACTCAACAGTAATAATATTTTAATGACCACAATAAAAAACGTTAGGTATTTCGAATTTTGAATACCTAACGTTTTTTATATTAGAAGGCTTTCGATAGTAACCCTCAATAATGTTATTTAACTGTCCCTGCAAAAGATGGGTAGAAGTAAGGACTAACATTGTAAACAGCAACGTTTGTACCTGGCTTAGCAGCAGCAGCGTATTGGTTATTACCCATGTAAATGCCGACATGGTATGAACTGCCTTGGTTACCCCAGAAAAGCAGATCCCCTGCTTGTGCTTGGTTAACAGGCTTCTTATTAACGTAACTTTCAATTGCTACAGTATTGTGTGGCAATTGTTTTCCTTCAGCATTAGCGTAAACATAGTCAACAAATCCGGAGCAGTCCATTCCACTTAGGCTATTTCCGCCCCATTGATATGGAACACTGTTTGAACTAGCAATCTTACTTGCTAAGCTGACTACAGAACCAGATTGCAAATCAGCACTACCTTGATTGTTGGTAGTTGATTGTTGTGGTTGTGTAGCTGCTTGACTTTGTTGAGGTTGTGCTTGACTAGGTTGAGCAACTGCAGAACTAACATTTTGTAATTGAGCTTGGTTATTACTTGTTGCTTGACTTGCAGCTTGTGAACCAGCATTTACTTGAGAAACAGACGAAGCAGCGTATACAGCATTGGTAGTTGCGGTTGATGCTTGTTGCTGAACAGACGCACTAGTAGAGGCAACTGAAGCTTCTTCATTTACAGCTGAATTGTAAGCAGCAGCATTTACACTATCGGTATATGCACTTACATTAGAACCAGCACTAGTTTGGTTACTTTGTACGTTTGCATTTTCGCTTGCAGCTGTAGCTTGAGCTTGTTGAGGAGCTGGTGTAGCAGATTGCACTTGAGCAGGACTAACTACCTTAACCGCAGCTTGTGGTTGTGCTTCTTGAGCTACAGCACCTTGAACAGCTTGTGGCTGAACTTGGTTAGTATTTACACTTGCTTGTGGTGTTGGTTGAGTTTGTGTTGCTGGAACACTTTGTTGGGTAGTTTCTGAACTAATGTTTTGACCATTTACAGAAAGTCGTTGACCAACGTAAATTAAGTCAGGATTTGGAATATTGTTCCAAACAACCAATTCATTAACACTAACATTGAAGCGAACAGCTAATTCGCTTAAAGTGTCACCACTCTTAACAACGTATGTACCATCTTTTGCTACTGAATCAGAGGCAGAAGCAGATGATGAAGAAGTAATTGGTGCTAATGAAAGCTTATTATCCTTGTGCAGTGCACTTGCTGATGAGCTCATTGAAGCTGGTTGTTCAGCACTGGTCTTGGCACTCTTTGCCTTTGCTTCAACAACGTTGTTAGCTTGGGTAGTTAAAGCAAAAACACTTAAGGCCCCCATTGTACCAGCAACTAATCTTCTTGATGAACTATATTTATGTATTTTTTTAGTCATACAAAGACATCCTCTCAGAATAAAAACAAAAAAATAATTGCTAATTGCTTAGTTAATAAATTCAAATCTTCTTTACCATATCATTTTTTTAGAAATTCTTGTACTAATTTTAACAATTTTAAGAAATTAATTACTAAAATTATTTAAGTTATTTTAATTAAGTTTTATTAAAGACAGCTAAGAAAATGAACTGCTTATTTCGTTTAATTGCTAAAATAAAAATAGTTATAGGGGGAAGTGATCGCATGATTTGTATTTATTATCACACTAACGATCCTTCAAAACGGAAGGCAGTTAAGTGGCTTACCGCTCATCATTTGCAAGTTAATGAACGAAATATTGAGAAACAGCCATTAACGCGAGCAGAAGTTTTTAGTTTGTTGAGCAAATCAATTAACGGTACCGCTGACCTTATTTCAACTCGGTCAAGAGATACCAAAGCTCTCCAATTAACTTCTGAGAATCTAACAACCAACCAACTTGCAGAGGCAATTCAAAAGACCCCTCACGTTTTGAAAAATCCAATCATTTGTGATGACAATAAGTTAATAACGGGTTTTGATCAAGAAAAAATGGGGATCTTTATTTCTCAACAGGAACGAAAAAATGAACTGGCTGATCTATTACTTAAACAGGATGTTCAATCCAGTCATTTTGCATTTCCGTTTTAAAACTTTTAAACATGTCTATCAAAAAAGGCTCTTAGCATTTCAAAAAGTGAAATGCTAAGAGCCTTTTCTATCTTTTAGTGTTCAAATAATTTTTGAATAGACTGATGATTGTGGACCCGTACAATTGCTTCCTTTAGCAAGTCAGCGACGGAAAGACGGTGAAGCTTATCAAACTTCTTTTCTTCCGGTAAATTAATTGTATCAGTAACCCACATTTCTTTAATCGGGGAATCTTCTAAGACTTGAGATGCGTTACCTGATAATACTGCATGAGTAGCAACACCATAAATCTCCTTTGCACCAAACTTCTGCAAAGCTTTGGCAGAAAGGCTCATTCTGACACCAGTATCAACAATATCATCGACGATAATCGCAACTTTATCCTTAACATCACCAATGACATATTCTGGAACAGTTTGATTACTCCGCTCACGAACTTCATCGTTTCGGTTATCAACAATTGCGATTGGTGCTTTGATTTCTTCAGCAAATCGCCGTGCTAGACTTACCCCAGCATGGTCAGGTGAAACAACAACGATATCATCGCCATTAATCTGAGATTCTTCAACATGTTTTGCAAATAATTGAGTTGCTCTCAGGTGATCAACTGGGATATCAAAGAAACCTTGTACTTGGGCAGCATGGAGATCAATTGTAATCAGTCGATCAATCTTATCCATTTCCAACAAGTTAGCAATTAACTTAGCTGTAATTGGTTCACGACTCCGTGCCTTCCGATCTTGACGTGCATAACCATAGTATGGCATTACAACATTAATCTTGGCTGCACTGGCCCGCCGTAATGCATCAACCATAATCAATAATTCCATTAAATTGGTGTTAACCGGATCTGAAACTGATTGAATTACGTATGTTTCACATCCCCGGACACTTTCATCAATCGTGACCTTTATTTCACCATCAGCAAAATGGCTAACAGATGCCTTACTAAGTGGTAAACCGATTTTATCAGCAACACTCTTAGCTAGGGGCTCGTTAGAATTAAGGGCAAATAGGCGAACGTTTTTTGCATCTTTAATTTCAGTCATTGTTATTCTCCTCAAGATAAAATCAACAATACACTGTTATTATCGCAAGTTTTCTAGTTTGGTGCAAGCTGAACTATTTTTTAAAACTATCTGGTGTTATTCCAGCCATTCCGATCATTGGATCAATTTTACCTGCTTTAATTAACGCTGGCGTCAAGATTGCTGTCATTCCTGGAGCAGGTTCATCTGTTGTTGTCTCTACTTCAGTTAAATTATTTTCTGTTTGCTCTTGAGATTCACTACTATCAGTAAATTGATTTTCTGTTCCTTGATCAAGCGGTGTCGTCAATTCTCCATGGTGATTCCACACATCAGTTAACCGCTCAACCAGACTTGTTTGTCGATTAACTGACTGGTTGTTAATTGCGGTTACAAATGCATAAGTTTCACCAAGTAAAATTAATTTTTCTGCCGCCCGGGTAATTGCAGTATATAAAAGATTTCTTTGGAGCATTCGGCCAAATTCATGAACTAATGGCAAAACAACCATCTTGAACTGGCTACCCTGAGATTTATGAATTGAGATACTGTAAGCCAGTCGTATTTGCGACCACTCTAAACGAGTATAATTGACTTCATTACCATCGAAATCAATTGTCATTGAAACGTTCTTCTTCCCTTTCGTCGGACCAGCTTCAACCGCAGTAATTCGCCCAATGTCACCGTTAAAGACATTGTTTTCAGGACTATTAACAAGCTGCAGGACCTTATCTCCTACTCGGAATATCTGACCCCGAAACTCAACTTCTTGCTTATCCTTAGACGGCGGGTTATAAACATTCTGAGCTAAGCTGTTCAGACGATCTACTCCTGCAGCTCCCCGGTACATTGGTGCAAGAATTTGTAGATCATCTGCAGTATAACCTCGTTTCTCGCTCATTTCGATAATTTGTTTTACAACTCCGGGAACTTGTTGTGAATGGCAGGCAATAAATGATCGATCCGCCATCTTGACAGTCAGGTCACTAGGAATTTTACCTTCTCGAATAGAATGAGCAAGGGGAATGATTGTTGAATCAGCTGATTGTCGGTGAATTTTCTTTAATTCTATTTGTGGGAGATCACCAAATTCGAGTAAATCATGGAAAATCTGTCCAGGACCAACTGAAGGTAACTGATCCTTATCACCCACAAAAATAACATGCATCGATGTTGGAATCGATTGAACTAGGACCTTAAATAAGAGGGTATCCACCATTGACATTTCATCAACAATCAAGAGTGAACCTTCTAGGTCTTTCCGGTTCATTTCTGTAGGCATTTCACGGCCATTTAATCCCAATAAGCGGTGAATTGTACTAGCAGGTAGATCAGTCGCCTCACTCATGCGTTTAGCAGCTCTCCCTGTTGGTGCAGCTAAAAGGATAGGAAAAGCCTTCTCCTTATACTGATTTGGATCAAGGGCAATTTCGTTAATCTCTGCAAATGCAGCTACTACACCCTTAATGATGGTAGTCTTTCCCGTACCCGGTCCACCAGTAAGAAGCATAACTTTAGAAGTTAAAGCTGTTTTAATTGCCTGCATTTGAATATCATCATATTTAATCCCAGTTTGTACCGGCAACTTTTCCAAAACAGTCTCAATTTGTTTCCCGTTATTTTTTTCATCCTGCTCTTGGCATAAGCGATGAAGATTTTCAGCTATTTGCCACTCAGCTGTATATAAAGCTGTCGGATAAATCCGCTTCTTCTCATACCTGATTGAGCCATCTTTTTCCATTTTGACAATCTGGTCAGTTACCTTTGCAGTTGGTACTGGATCACTATAACCATCAGCAAGAAGACGGATGCTTTCTTGAAGAAGGGGCTTAGCACTCGTGTAAGTATCAGCACTATCCATCGTAAGATCATCAATCGATTGGATAATTGCTGCTGAGATCCGGCGTTCATCATCTGGCGAAATTCCCATTTTCATTGCTACCTGGTCTGCCCGCTTAAAGCTAATCCCATCGATGTCCTGGACTAATTGATAAGGATTTTCATTAATCTTATGAAGGGTTTCATCACCGTAGCGGTCAAAAATGGCACTACTAAGATTACTTCCAAAGCCAAGATCATTCAAACCAATAATAATCTGATCCATCCCCTGGTTAGCATTCAGATTTTCTACCAGACTAGTACGGACCGCTGCACGTAATTTTAAGTTATCCAAGATGTGCGGATCAGCATTAATCTTATCAATCGCATGAACACCAAGCTGATCAACAATTTTTTCGGCGGTCTTCTTTCCTACTCCTGGGAACTGCTTACCAGAAAGGAAGTTGATAACCCCTTCTTTACTTGTTGGTTGGTTAGCGTGGTATGAACTAGCCTGAAACTGACGACCATACTTTGGATGATCAACTAGCTTCCCTTCAAAACGGTATGTCTGATCATCTCGAAGATCACCAAAACTTCCAGTAACCGTTATCTCGCTTTCATTCCAATCGAAATTAGCATCCTCAACTGAAACTAATAGCACTTTATAAAACGAGTCTGGGCTATCAAAAATATCAGACTGAACTTGTCCAACAAAAAAAGATGGCTCATCTGGCGCCTCAAATAGGTTAATTTCTTCTGCCATGAAAGTCATCCTTCCTTAATCGTTATTTATTGTTTTTAGGCTTCTGAGTTGCTTGAAGTGTCTTTTCAATTTCAGCAATCCGTTTCTCACTCTTTGTGTAGTAATCAAGATCAAGTTGCCGTGCTTGGTTTAAGTAATCCTTATATGGTTCACCAAGGACCATTGCAACTAGGCCCCGATTAAATTGCGTATCTGCTCGACCTGGGTGCCGCTTTAAAATAGCATCATAGTATGAAGCTGCCCGACTGAATTCGCCGAGAGCTAAAAGCGCATCACCCAATACTTGGTTAATTTCTGGATCCTCTGCACGTAATTCGTGGGCAGTTAAGCCGTATGCAACCGCCTGCTTATATTGCTTTTTCTTGCTATAACTTTGGGCAAGCATCAAATAAGAGTCAGCCTTTAACTTTTTATCGTCAATCTTATTGTAAAGCTTAATTGCTTCATCAACTTTACCTACTTCATAGTAAAGGTTCCCTAATCCATAGTTTAATAGGTTTTGCGCTTCTTGATCTTTCTTTGCTTCAAAGATTCCTAAAGCTTTCATAAAGAGTTCTTCAGCCTGCGCATAATCCTGTAAACGGGTCAATAAAGAACCTAAATCGTAGTAGTTATTTGCCTTTTCGGGATGTTCATCGATTGCAGTGATCAGTTTATGAACAATCCGTTCGGTTTGCTTCTTTTGATCTTCACGATTAGTTTGTTGTTCTGCCATTTAAGTTCACTCTCCCTCAGATTGTATCTGTAGGATCGACACTTGTCTTATGTAAATAAGAAGTGTCGTTCCATTTTTCCATTTCGAAATGTTCAGCATCGTCTGTTGATAAGATTGTTGTTGAGGTGTTACTTAAACCTCCCCGATCTTTCAAATGTGCCATCGGTGTCCCGACTAATGCATTAATCGTAGCATTCAGTGCTGCACCATGAGACACAATCAGAATTGTACCGTGGGGGTAAATTCGACAAAATTCTTTGATAGCTGAGCCCATTCGATTGATTACTTGTTCAAAGCTTTCACTTTCAACAATTGAACTATCATATTTATCTGGGTGATGACGGAAGTTTTTGAGGACCTCAGGCCACTTGTTTGCAACCTCATCGAAGTGCATTCCCTCCATCTTGCCTAAATTAAATTCTTTTAAACGACTATCAATTGTTAATGGGACTGGTCGATTAAGGTGTTGTAATAATGTCATTGCTGTAACTCGTGCACGCTTTAAAGGACTAGCATAAATATGATTAAGCGGGACGTCCATCAATGATTGTGCTAGTAATTCAATTTCTTTATAGCTTTGATCAAGTAATGGCGAATCACCGTTAGCACCTTGGTAACGTGACTCTAAATTCCATTGAGTTTTTCCATGACGAATTAAATAAACTTTAGTCATAACATTCGACCTTTTTCCTCTATTTTAACAAAAATTGGTAATCATGTTCTGATAATTTTTAATATATGTATAGGGAAGTTTATCGTCCTACTTATTAAGAACGAAAACTTCCCCGATTTGCATTTTTATGTCTTTATACGTATTGACAAAGATGTTCATGATTGTATGCTCTGTCAATAATTGCACTTCCCAGACACTCTTCACCATCATAAAAGACGACAGCCTGACCTGGAGTAATTGCGCGTGCAGGATCATCGAAGGTTACGGTTACCATCTTTTCATCATCAGAAAGATGAACAGTTACCCCAACATCCTTTTGGCGATAACGGAACTTAGCCGTACAGTGGAAATCATGACCATACCGACTAACAATGTCATCAACCCAGTGAATATCACTTGCTTCGAGATGAGTTGCGTATAAGTGCTCATTCTCGTAGCCTTGACCAACGTAAAGAACATTCTTCTTGATATCCTTACCAATAACAAACCAAGGAGCATTACTCTTCTTGTTACCACCAAGGCCCAAGCCACGACGCTGACCAATAGTGTAGTACATCAGTCCCATGTGTTGACCAACAACTTTACCATCAACAGTCTCCATATTACCTGGTTGTGCAGGAATATATTGACTCAAGAATTCGTGGAAGTGGCCATCTTCACCTATGAAGCAGATTCCAACTGAATCCTTCTTCTTAGCAGTGGCAAGACCAGCTTCTTCAGCAATCTTCCGAATCTCAGGCTTAGTGTAATTTGCAAGTGGGAAAAGGACCTTATCTAACTGTTTGTAGTCCAATTGACTTAAGAAATAAGTTTGGTCCTTATTTTGGTCCTTTGCCCGCATTAAGTGCATTCGACCATCTTCATCACGCTCAAGATCAGCATAGTGACCGGTTGCCACATAATCGGCACCTAATTGGTTAGCGTAATCAATAAAAGCCTTAAACTTGATTTCCTTGTTACAAATTACATCGGGGTTTGGTGTCCGTCCCTTTTTGTACTCAGCAATGAAGTACTTAAAGACCCGATCCCAATATTCCTTTTCAAAATTAACTGAATAATATGGAATCCCAATCTTAGTCGCTACCTTAGCAACATCTTTGTAGTCTTCGGTTGCAGTACAAACACCATTTTCATCAGTATCATCCCAGTTTTTCATGAAGACACCGACAACGTCATATCCTTGACGCTTTAATAGGAGCGCGGTAACTGATGAGTCAACACCGCCGCTCATTCCAACAACCACCCGTGTATGGCTCTTGTCAGACATTATTTAATCACCATCATTTCAAATAGATTCTGGAACAATCTACGATAGAAGGTCGCATGTTACCAGTGTGAACTATTGTATCAAAACTTATCAATTACTGCACCTATTTAGCCTTTTTCAACAGTAAAAACGTTCCGATCTAGCATATCTTTTAAAATAAAGTGATATTGTTCAACAAATTCTTTTGAACGAGGATGGTTGAAAATATTAATTTTTCGCAAGCCATTCCCAGTAACTGTTTCCATTTTAAAACCATCTAAATCTGCAGAAATTAAGATCCGCAATTTAGCAACCGGGTTAAATGGGTTCTTTGTATCAACACTTCCAAGATATTCAAAATTTCCCCGCTTTGTTTCTTCAAAACCAAGATCAATCAAAGCATAACGCTTGATTTCAGGACTAATGGTGTACTTATCGGGATCGCCTTGGAGTTGAATTGTTTTTGCAAATTGCATTAGTCTTCTACTCCTTTGACATTCTTTAGCTTGTTAACAATATTAATAATTTCATCAATCAAGCCATTAACTTCGTCTTCAGTATTCAAAGCACCAAAACTAATGCGAATTGATTGACTAATTCGTGGACTATCTTCACCAAACATGGCTGTTAATACATGGGATGGTTCGATACTTCCGGCGGTACATGCAGAACCACCAGAAACAGCATAGCCTGCTAAATCTAAGTCAGTTTGCATTACATAAGTTGAGATGCCTTTGAACCAAAGATTTAGAACGTGGTTAAGGTTATTTGGATCAATTTCACCGTTAATGGCAAAATCCACACCAGCATCCGTTAATCGCTGAACGATTAGTTGTTTGAAGTGGTAGTAACGAGCTTGGCGCTTAGCTTTTTCTTCAGGGGTATCAATTGAAACAGCCTTAGCAAATGCTGCAATTGCTGGAACATTCTCAGTTCCTGCACGCCGTTTAGTTTCTTGATCACCACCACGAATGTAGCTTGGGAAACTAATTCCTTCACGACGATATAAGAATCCAGTCATCTTTGGACCATTCAATTTATGAGCAGATGTTGAGAGCATGTCAATATGGTCAGCTTGCACATCAATTGGTAATAATCCATAAGCCTGCACAGCATCAGTATGGAACCATGCTTGATGATCCTTTAAAATTTCACCAATTTCATGAATTGGCATCCGACTACCAACCTCATTGTTGCCCATCATAATGGAAACAAGGATTGTATCGTCTCGTAAAGCATTCTTAAAATCATCAAGCGAAATATTACCCTTTTCATCAACAGGAAGGTAAGTAACATCGAAGCCCAATGTTTCTAAGTAATGCATTGGCTTGAGGATCGCTTCATGCTCAATTGCTGTTGTAATAATATGTTTGCCAAGCTTTTGACGACTTAGTGCTGTTTGAATTACGGCAGTATTATCACTTTCGGTTCCACCACTTGTAAAAATAATCTCATCATCTTTGGCATTGATGCTTTGTGCAATTATGTGCCGACTATTTTCTAGGACTAATTTTGCTTCTCTTCCATATGAGTATCCAGTTGAGGCATTTCCCCAAGTATTTTCCTGTTGCTTCACTAACTCCTCAATCACAGGCTTTGTCATCGGCGTTGTTGCAGCATTATCAAAATATGCTTCACTCATTAACTTATTTTCCTCCAAACTAATTATTCAGATCTGCAAAGAGTTGTAACAGCATCTTTGCTGAACGTTTACCGGCATCAATAATAAACTCATCAAAGCTTACACCGGCATCTTCATCACCTGTATCTGACATTGCCCGGACAACTACATACGGGATACCATGATCGGTTGCTACCTGACCAACTGCGGCCCCTTCCATTTCACTTGAAAGAGCATCAGGGAAGTAATGAAGGATCTTACTAATTGCATCTTTACTTGCAATAAATTGATCACCAGAAACGATCAAACCACGTTTAACATTTAACCCAGTCTTTTCGCCGGCATTTTCTAAGGCTTGGCCCCACTTTTCTGAAGCTTTGAAACGCGGTTCTTTCCCTGGCAATTGACCATAAACGTAATCAAATGCGCGAGCGTCAACGTCGTGGTAAGCCGTTTCAGTTGAAATAACAACATCACCGACATGTAATCCTTCGCCAATTCCACCAGCTGAACCAGAATTAATTACCACATCAGCTCCACAATCTGTAATTAAATGTTCAGTTGTTATTCCTGCTTCAACCTTACCGATTCCAGACTCAACCAACGTCACATCTTGATTATCAATTGTTCCAGAATAGTACTTCTTTCCGCCAATTGTTTTTACTTGTTCATTTTGTAATGCCGCGGTTAATTCTTTGATTTCTTCCGGCATTGCACAGATAACTCCAAAATTCATTTCATTCATTCCTTACTTTACAAAAAATAAAATTAAATACACGATAATAATTGCAACAATCAAACCAACGATTGCAATATTTAATTTTCTCTTTAATCGTTGAGATTTCTCTTCACTCGATAACTGCTCTTGTTCATTTCTTTGTGCAGCTCGCGACTCAGAAAATGGCTGACGCTGACCCCCATTTTCTTCATTACCAAGTGAACTACCAAAATCATTAGACTGTTGGCGGTATTGTTGCCTTGTCATTCGTGACTCTGCTTCATTTTGGGGATTCTTATCCACGATTACTCATTCCTTGCCAATAATAAATTGCCATGATGGTTTTAGCATCCTCAATTTTTCCTTCATCAATCATCTTTAATGCTTCATCAAGGGTAACTGTCTCTAATACTAGTTGTTCGTCCCGATCTTGGGGTAATTTCTTATCAACCGGCTTTAAATCAGTTGCCAAATATAAAGTCATATATTCATCAAGCACACCGATCGAAGTATAGAAAGAAGAAACTTTCTTAATTGTTCCTGCTTCAAAACGTGTTTCTTCATTTAATTCCCGTTTAGCAGCATGAAGTGCATCACTACTATCACGAGAATCAACCTTTCC
This sequence comes from Candidatus Limosilactobacillus merdavium, assembly GCA_018883805.1. GTDB lineage: Bacteria > Bacillota > Bacilli > Lactobacillales > Lactobacillaceae > Limosilactobacillus > Limosilactobacillus merdavium. Next base: position 16,211 of record JAHLFK010000021.1, read on the forward strand.
CGCAGGAATTTCTAACGTGGTAGCGTGAATTGGTGAGCGCCATTGCTTTTCCAAAATCATTTTATGATCATCAGTTAATGCCAAAATAGCGACTGCTGGTGCATGATGAATGATTTCGCGCTGAGCTTTCAATCCTTTAGGGGTCTCAACCTGCTCAACATCAACTTTAACAAGCTTACCATTAAAAACATTTTCTTTACTGAGTGTTTTTTCCTCAAAATTCATTTTAAAGGCCTCTCTTATTTATTCGTTGAACATGTGCTGCTTGTGGTCCTCGTTTTCCTTGAACGATTACTAAAGATACCTGGTCACCAGGGGTTAAGACTCGCAGACCATGGCCTTCAATTCCCGTATAGTGGACGAAAATTTCTCCTTCATTGGGAACAGTTATAAATCCCCATCCCTTTTCACGATCAAAACTCTTGACTGTGCCTTTTAACATTAATTTCACCTACAAATAAAAATACCAAGCAACATAAACGTCACTTGGTATTTTACAACGCTAATAAAAGTTTGTCATTTATGGACAATTATTTTTCTAAGCCTTCATTAACTGTTTCAGGATAGTTTTCACGAACAATCTTTGCACAACGAGCACAGAGAGTTGGGTATGCTGAGTCAGAGCCAACATCTTCCTTAACCATCCGACAACGTTCACAGGTTTCACCTGGGGCAACACTTACCTTAACGGCAACACCATTATTGTATTGATCAGCATCATCGCCTGCTTCATCAAGAGAATGAACGTTTAACTTAGAAACGCCAAGAAGTAACTGAATATCAGCATCAAGACTGTCTAACAATTCCTTGTTGTGATCATTAACGTAAAGATCAACTTGTGCTTCTAATGACTTACCAATCATCTTAGCATTCCGTGCTTCTTCAAGACTCTTCAAAACATCGGAACGAACTTCCATGAATTCAGACCACTTTTCAAGCAAGTCATCTTCACCGTCAAAATGACGAACATCAGGAATTTCAGTTAATTGAACGAATTCTTCAGGTTCATTCATGTAACTCCAAACTTCTTCAGTTGTGTGAGGAAGAATTGGTGTCAATAACTTAACCATTGTAAGCAGAACATCATAGAAGACTGTTTGCATTGACCGACGTGTTAATGAGTCTTCTGGTTCGATGTAAAGAACATCCTTAGCCACATTCATGTAGAATGCAGAAAGATCGTTGTTAACAAAGTTGATCAATAGACGATAAGCATCAAGGAAGTCATAGTTGTCAAAGTCTGCCCGCATCTTTTCAAGGAAATGGTTTAACTTAACTAACATGTACTTATCAACTGCGTTTAACTTTTCATAGGAAACTGTATTTTCAGCAGCATCAAAGTCACTGGTGTTAGCGAGAAGGAAGCGGAAAGTATTACGTAACTTCCGGTATGCTTCAGAAATTTGTTGGAAAGTTCCCATTGAAACCCGAACATCAGCTGAAGTATCGGCACTCATTACCCAAAGCCGGATAATTTCAGCACCCATTTGCTTAACAACCTTATTTGGATCGATAACATTTCCTTGAGACTTACTCATCTTGTTACCGCGCTTATCAAGTGTAAATCCTTGAGAAACGATTGCCTTATAAGGAGCGTGTCCAGAACAAACAACACTGGTAATTAAACTAGAGTTAAACCAACCACGATATTGATCTGAACCTTCAAGGTAAAGGTCGGCTGGGTAAGTTAAGTAATCCCGTTCAGCAAGGACTCCTTGATGAGAGGAACCAGAATCGAACCAAACATCCATGATGTCAGTTTCCTTAGTAAACTTACCATGAGGAGAATGTTCGTTTGTGTAACCTTCTGGAAGAAGATCCTTAGCATCGCGTTCGAACCAAACATTTGAACCATATTTCTTGAAAAGATCAGTAACATGGTTAATGGTTTCTTCTTCCATAATTGGTGTACCGTCTTCAGCATAGAAGATTGGCAAAGGAACACCCCAAACACGTTGACGGGAAATTACCCAGTCGCCACGATCCTTGATCATGTTGCGAAGACGAACCTTACCCCATTCTGGGTAGTACTTAACATTTTCCAAGGCGTCCAAGATATCTTGACGCATCTTTTCAATTGAAACGAACCATTGATCCGTTGCCCGGAAGATAATTGGCTTCTTAGTCCGCCAATCGAATGGGTAACTGTGCTTCAAAGGTTCTTCGAGAAGAAGGGCATTATTATCTTCAAGCTTTTGTAATGAAATATCATCGGCCTTTTGATAGAAGACACCGTCGAAGTCTTCACCGTTTTCCTTGGTTAATACCCCTTGATCGTTAATTGGAGCAAAGATTGGTAAATCATACTTCTTACCAAAGTTGTAGTCATCGTCCCCATAACCAGGAGCAGTGTGGACAAGTCCTGTACCAGCATCGGCAGTAACATAATCAGCAATACCTACAAGAAGGTCCCGATCGATGTATGGGTGTTGAGTAGTTAATCCTTCAAGATCCTTACCTGCTACATGCTTAACAACTTCAGGGTCGTCCCAACCAAGCTTTTCAGCTAGGCCATCAAGAAGATCTGTTGCAACAACAAACTTACGATCATCGTTAGCAGGCTTGACAACAGCATAGTCAAACTTAGCGTTTACTGCTACCGCCTCTGAAGCTGGGATAGTCCAAGGAGTAGTCGTCCAAACAACAAGGTAAGTATTGTTATCAAGAACACCTTTACCGTCCTTAACTTGTTCTGCAAAGAAGGCTGTCTTAGCTGTAACATCATGGTATTCAACTTCGGCTTCAGCCAATGCAGATTCTGATGACCATGACCAGTAAACAGGCTTCTTAGCTTGGTATAGCAAACCTTTCTTAGCAAATTCACCAAATACCCGGATTTGTGCAGCTTCAAATTCCTTATCCAAAGTTAAGTATGGGTGATCCCATTCACCACTTACTCCAAGCCGCTTAAAGTCTGTCCGTTGTTTGTCAACTTGTTCCAAGGCATACTTCCGACAGAGATCACGGAACTCTGTTAAGCTCATCTTTTTCCGATGGTAGCCAGCCTTAGTTAATTGGTGTTCAATTGGTAGTCCGTGAGTATCCCAACCAGGAACATATGGTGCACGATAACCACTCATTGACTTGTAACGAACAATAAAGTCCTTTGAAATCTTGTTCATCGCGTGACCAATGTGAATATTACCATTGGCGTATGGAGGGCCATCATGAAGAACAAATGTTGGCTTCCCCTCATTTAATTTTTGACGTAATTCATATACTTTGTTTTCTTCCCAGACACTTTCGCGTTCTGCTTCAGTAACTGGTAATTTACCACGCATTGGGAATTTAGTTTTCCCTAAATTTAACGTATCTTTAACCCGCATATGGAATTCTCCTTTCTCACTTTTACTAATTAGTAAATAAAAAAAGACTTCATCCCTCTACTGGGACGAAGTCAATCGTGGTACCACCCGTTTTCAGGATATTGAATTGTCAATATCCCCTCATGCATTTATTAACGGTAATGAACCGCCTTAGCCTAGTTAATTCAGCCAAGGACTCAGAGCCGATCAAGTAAAACGGTACTAGATATTAGCCTCACACCTTTTGCTAACTCGCTGAATCATTACCATTTTTACTAATGCTCTTCGACGTTTTTTATTAACTAATTAACTTTTTTGATTTACACAACTAGTTATTGTCTGGGAAAACAACAACAGTATCTCCTTCATCACTATTGCTTTCTGATGAAGAAGAATCAGAAGCCATTGATTCACTGGTCGTTGTACTTGCATCATTTTGAGCGTTGTCAACGAAAGTAGTTTGAATGTCTTCAACTGAATTAGATGAACTGTCTTCCGCTAAACTAGTAGAGTCACTATCATCTTCTGTATCAGGTTCAATCACTACTTCAGATTCATCTGAAGTAGCTGAATCTGATGCGATATTGCTTTCAATTGCAACACTTTCAGAAGTAACATCATTAGCAACTGAAGCTGTTGAATTTTCAGAATCAAAATTACTAGTTGTAATTGATGTTGATTCTACACTTTCACCTGAATTATTGTCAAGATGAGTTCCTAAAACATTTTGAATTTCACCATATTTATCAATGTCATCATTGGCTAACAGCTTATCCCATTCATCGCTCTTAACTACTTCCAGTTGTGATTCAAGCATTACTTGTAACCGTTGACGGAAAATCCGTGTTTGTTTCTTCAGATCACTTGTTTCGGAGGTTAACTTACGAGTTCCTTCTGCTGTATCTTCAACAATCTTGTTTGCCTTTTCGTTTGCAGTTGAAACAATATCAGTTGCTTGCTTTTGTGCTTCGCGAACCATGATATCAGCTTCACGCTTGGCATTGTTCTTAACTTTATCAGCAGCTTCTTGAGCAACAAGAATTGATTTGTTTAATGAATCTTTCAATTCACTAAAGTACTTAATCTTACTTTCATCTGCTTTTACCTTTTCTTGCAAAGCGCGATTTTGATCAGTCAATTCTTGAACTGTCTGAGCAGCTTCCTTGATAAAAGCATTAACCTCAGTTGGGTTATAACCACGCATTTTGGTATTAAATTGAATTTGATTAATTTCATCTACAGTTAAACTCATCAGTATTCCCTCCATCTGATTTTAAGCATGAATTACTGATAACGTAATTCGTTGCTTGTTTTTCCTCGTAACGGTCCCTATCTGATCCATCCTAATCCGTCCTGCATGTCTGACGGATAACATATCATGCTCGTCAACTAAATAATCAGGACGTTGCATCTCTTCCCAGTTAATTTGGACTAAACCATGTTCAATAAGAAGCTTAGCTCGATTTCGTGAATAATTAAAACCAGCTGCAACTATTGCATCAATCCTTAAAGAAGAAACAGTAGTAGTTAATGATTCCCAATCATCTTGTGGCTCAATCAATTCTTCAACCGGGATCGGTTTCCACTTTACTTTAATTTTTCCTAAATGATTAATCCGTTCTTGGATAAACCGTGCCATTTGCTTAGTAACCACAATTTGCCACCGAACACCATCGGTAACGATATCTCCAAAAGAATCTCGTTCCATTCCTTCACCAATTAATGTTCCCATTATTTGACGATGGTGGAGCTCTGCAAATTTTTGTGGATAATCAATCTCCAGGCATGTAACTTCAAAATCTTCTTCTTGTGGTTGATAATAACTCGGGAAAAAGATAATCCTGCTCATTTCCGCATTTTTCCATCCACCAAAAAACTTCATTTTTACATTGTCAGCACTATTTACTAGTGTCTGTGCAATATACCGTTGACGCGGATTAAGAAACAGTGTCAAAACAGGACGATACTGATCAGCTGCTTGATTTATCCAATCATTTATAAGATCAATGATTGGCCCCTCATCGGCCCTAAAGTGTTGTTTTACATTTAATTCATCCATTGTTTATTTATAAAATCATGGTAAGTGCTTTTAGACCATATTGAACAAGGTAAAGGACAAAAATTGCAACAACTGGTGAAAAACTAATACCGCCAAGTGGTGGAATAAAGTCAAACCACCTCATATACGGTTCCACAAGATTGTTAACAATTTCGCCTAAACGACTACCTCGAGCATTCGGAAACCATGACAATAAGCACCAAATGACAATCACCAAAATATAAATATCAATTAGTTGGTAAATGACCCAGGCTAAGAAATTAATAATTGCCATTATAAGCTCCTTTTATCTCTTAAATTTTATCTGTATCATTTTTCAAAGTATCCGAAAGATTTCCAGATACTTCAAAATTCTTCGGCGTGCAAAGGAAAATCTCCTTGCCAATCCGTTTTATATCACCGTCAATTGCGAAGACGGTACCATTTAAAAAGTCGACGATTCGGCTTGCAACTTTTCCATCCATTTGCGAAAAGTTAACAATCACTGCACGATCGTTCAATAATTGACTAGCAATTTGCTTAACATCGGCATAAAGTCGTGGCTCATACAAAGCAATTTGGCTTGAACGTTGACGAATACTGTTCATTGAAACAACCTTATTGTCGCCTTGTGGAGCAACAGCTTTTTCGTCATAATACTCTTCTTGATTATCTGATTCGCCATCGCTAAACAAACTCTTAAAAAGATTATTAGCAATAATTATTCCTCCGATCTTTCTTAAATTGTGAAATGGGAGATGCGCCCTAAAGTGCCTCTCCCTTTCTCATAATATAAATTATTTCCGCCGATTCTTGAAGAATGGTGGTGTTGATAAATTATCATCCTCATCATCTGTTGAGGCAGAATCATTGTTAAAGACATTAAATTCAGGCTTCTTAACGTGTGAAAATTCGTTATCAGCTTTTTCATCAGAGCCATCAATTCCTGCAGTTGGGTCGTTCCAACCATCAAATGGATCTTCAGATGTAGTTGCATCAGTAGCCTTACTATCATCTGCTTTTGGTGCTTCACTTACAGGAGCAGCAACGTGTTGACCTTGATGAGCATTCTTACTCTTCTTAGCATCAATTCCTGTAGCAATTACAGTAACCCGAACTTCATCACCTAATGATTCATTCAGTGACATACCAAATGAAATATCCACATTGGTTCCCGCAGCTTGCTTAATAACATCAGAAGCTTCTTGAGCTTCAAACATTGAAAGATCCTTACCACCAGTAATATCCATCAAAACATGTTGGGCACCAGAAATAGAAACTTCCAAAAGTGGTGAAGAAATTGCCTTCTTAGTAGCTTCAGTAGCCCGGTTTTCACCTGTAGCACTACCGACACCCATCAAGGCAGAACCTTGGTTGGACATTAAGGTCTTAATATCAGCAAAATCAAGGTTGATGTAACCTGGTGTAACAATCAAATCAGAAATACCTTGAACACCTTGACGAAGAACATTATCTGCTTCCTTAAATGCTTCCATCATTGGTGTCTTCTTATCAATCATCTCAAGCAAACGGTTATTTGCAACAATGATTAAAGTATCAACATTAGCCTTTAACTTGGCAAGGCCTTCAGTTGCATACTTGTCACGCCGAGGACCTTCAAAGGAGAATGGCCGAGTAACAACACCAACTGTCAATGCACCACTATCTTTGGCAATTTTAGCAACAACAGGTGCGGCACCAGTACCAGTACCACCACCCATTCCGGCAGTAATGAAGACCATATCTGAACCTTCAAGCGCCTTTTGAATTTGTTCTTCACTTTCTTCAGCAGCCTTGTCACCAACTTCTGGGTTAGAACCTGCACCTAATCCCTTAGTTAATTTAGGTCCTAATTGAATCTTAGTTTGGGCCTTTGAAGCGTTCAATGCTTGTAAGTCGGTGTTTGCGACAATAAAGTCAACACCTTGTACTTTTTCAGTAATCATTCGGTTGACGGCGTTACCACCACCGCCACCTACACCGATAACTTTAATCTTAGCTCCAGCAAATTGATTTTCCATTGAATTCTCGTTATCCATGCGATACCCTCCGTAGTATTAATCAAATAAATTATTGAAAAGGCTCTTAAATCTATTGCTAAATGAGCCATCTTTTTTCTTTGGACTTTGTTCTTGATTAGATCGTTTTTGAACAGACCGTCTATTTTCAGTCGGTTGTTCACTCTGAGGTTGACGACTAACGCTAGTATCTTCAGGCGTTGTCTTACCAAAATCTGCCTCTTGAACCACTTGTTTAATTAAGCGATCAATTCCTGATAAGCGGTCTTCATAAAGGCCAAGTGCGTAACTAACGGCAAATCTTGGGTGACGAATTCCCATTTGGTCCGGAACAAAGACTTTGACATTTCCTGAGAAGTATTGCTTAGCTAATTCTTTGATTCCTGGTAAAGCAGCAACCCCACCAATTAAGATTACACCACCAGGTAATTCTGGGGCGTTAATCCGGTCAAGTTGACGTGCAATTCGATCAAAGATTTGACGAATTCGTGCTTCAATTACTTCAGAAACGTATTTTTCACTGTATTGAACTGGTTGATCTTGACCAACAACATCAACATCAATCTGAACTTCGTCATCAGCTTGAGTGCTGTCGGCAAAGCCATGATCGCGTTTCAGTTGTTCGGCATTCTTTAATGAAGTATTTAAGACAGTAGAAATATCCTTGGTAACGTACTGTCCACCTTCTGGATCAACGTAACTATACTTAAGTTGGTGATCATGGATAATACTACTGGTAGTTTGACCACCACCTAAGTCAATCACTAAGGTACCGAAGTCTTGCTCACCGTCATTAAGCAAGTTAAAGCCGGTTGCAATTGGGGTAACTACAAGATCACGTACAGAATAGCCAGCCTTTTGAACAGCTTTTTTGGCATTGTGCACGATTGTCTTTGGCCCAGTGTAGAGGGTCCCCTTCATTTCTAAGCGTACACCAACCATTCCCCGTGGATCTTTAATACCATCGAATCCGTCAACAGTAAATTCAGTTGGTACCAAATCAATCACAGTTCTCTCAGGTGGAATGCTTTGAGTTAATGCTTCCCGTGCTAAATTCAAAACATCCTGATCAACAATTTCACGTGATTGACCATTATTGGCAATGGTAATCATGCCGTGAACCCGTTGCATCCGTAAATAGTTTGCTGGCAAACCGACAATTACTTTTTTAATGTCTATATTGGACTTCTCCTCAGCCTGAGCAATTGCATTTGAAATTGCACGAGCAGTCTTATCAATATCAACGATGACACCGCGACTCATCCCTGCCGCTGGTTCTACACCGACACCAATGGCTTTAATTTGCCCTTTTACATTTTCACACACTAATGCTTTTATCGAGGTGGTTCCAATATCTAACCCAACATAAACCTCAGAATTATTCATTGAGAGGAACCTCCTAAAACTTTTTTACAATAAATAGTTTTTTATTTATTAGTCTAAATTAAATTTTACCACAGTTAATACCTTGTAATAAATAATCTTAACGAGAATTCAACAATTTCACTTATCTTTCGAACCATAATCATAGGAATAGGCTCCAACCCTCAAATCAATAACTCCTTGGCCTTTCATCTTAGTTAAAATTGATGGATAATATTTCATCTTATCACCGACATTGGTTAAATTAGCTTTAACCGTATTTCCATCTTTCATAAACAAGATAATCTGATGAGGAGATTCACTAGTAGGCTGATATTTAATCGTTGAAATGCCATGATAAATCGCTGGCTTTAATTTTCCCAGCTGTTGGCCAGTTATTTCTAGCTGCTGACGATGAGTTTGAAAGCCTTCAAAATCGATATTTGTATTTTTAGCAGTAGTTAATTGTAACTGACCGTTCGATAAAACAGCATACTTATCTTTGCCGACTTGTGCTTCACCTAATAAACGGTTCTCAGTAACTGTAAGATGAACACTCTGTGGCCCGTTTAAACTAACTTTTAAGGTCTTAATTTGTGGATTCCGAATCCGCGCCTTTTTCTCTAAATAATTCTGCCCTAACCATGCTGTCCAAATCAACCTACCCTGGTGAATTGTGGTGGCTCTTTCGATTTGTTGATTTGCCAATTCATTATTTCCACTTATCGTAATATTAGTAATCTTACTAAGTGGTGAAATAATATAAAGCATTACTAATAGGATTACGCCAAAAAAACATGTAAGAACGGTAATTCTTCTCCTACTTGAATTTTGCCGCTGTTTTTTTATCCCAGTAACTTTAGTTCCGATTGGCCGATGGGGGCTCTTGTTAGCTGAAGCGCTTTGTTCTTCGAGGTGAGCTAATCGCTGAGAGTAACGCCGATGTTCTGGAATAAAATTATCTCTCGCCATTTTTCTCACCAATTAATGTTCGTTAATTGCTTTATGCAAGACAGCGATTAATTCATCTGCTGCCTTAGGATGACCAATCTTCCGAGAAGCGGCAGCCATCTTATCACGTAACTCTTTATTTTCCATAATCTTATCAGCTTGGAGTAATAAAGCTCGACTGTCTAACTGCTCTTCAGTAATCATTACAGCAGTATTTTTCCGAACTAATGATTGGGCATTCTTTACTTGGTGGTTTGCTGTGACATAAGGACTTGGAATTAGAATTGTCGGAACTCCTAATGCAGTAACTTCAGCAATTGTGGTTGCTCCAGCACGAGATACCAAAGCAGCTACTTTAGGCATTTTAGCTGGCATGTCCTTAATATATGGGACAACCTTAACGTTCTCTCCTATTTTGACCCCTTCAAGTTGTTTTTGAACATTTGCAAACCGTTTTTGGCCTGTAGCAAAAACTACTTGATAAGGGCGTTGGTTAAATTCAGGAATTGCATCAACAACCGTTGAGTTAATTTTAGGTGCCCCTTGGCTTCCCCCAAAAATCATCAATGTTGGGATATCATCTTTTAAGTCATATTCTTTCCAGGAGAAGTCACTATCTACTTGAGCAGCAACTTGTTGTGCTCGTGGATTACCCGTCATTGTGACTTTACCTTCGGGGAATTGATCCCGAGCCGCTTCAAAAGCAATTGCAATCTGGTCAACATAGCGACTCAAAAACTTGTTGGTAACACCGACAACACTATTTTGCTCATGGATAACGGTTGGAATATGTTGCTTAGCAGCAGCATATAAGACCGCACCACTAACATATCCACCAGTTCCTAATACGACATCTGGCTTAAAATCACGAATAATCTTTTTAGCATGGTGAACTGACTTAAGGAAAAGGTAAACTGTCTTGAAGTTTTCCAAGGATAACGAGCGCTTAAAGCCCTGCATATGCATCGTTTCAAGCTTAATTCCTGCATCAGGAACAATCTTATTTTCCAACCCACGCGTGGTTCCAACATAAAGAACCTCAGTATCTGGCTCAACCTGCTTTAATCGTTCAACCAAAGCCAATGCAGGATAAATATGACCACCGGTACCTCCACCAGAAACAAGTAATCGCATTACTTTTCCTCCTTTTCCTTAATTAATTCATTAACTGCATCAATGAACTTGTCACCACGAACCTCAAAGCTTGGGAATTGATCCCAACTGGCATTTGCTGGTGATAGAAGAATAACGTCACCAGGTTCACTGACTTTCCATGCTTCAGGAACAGCAGTAATGGCATTTTCACTCTCGATAATTGTTGGGATCTTAGCCTGCTCTGCTGCATCTTTCATCTTGTCTTTGCACTGTCCAAAGACAATAATTGCCTTAACGTGCTTCTTGAAGTAAGGAACCAACCGTTCAAAGGTATACCCACGATCCAAACCGCCAGCAAGGAGAATTACTGGTTGTTCAAATCCTTGTAAAGCTACCTCGGTTGCTTCAATATCTGTTGATTTAGAGTCGTTGTAGAAGCGACGCCCTTCAAATTCAGTTACATATTGAAGACGGTGACGAACTCCACTAAAGGTTGTCAAAACATCAACGATATCTTGATTATCTACGCCACTTAACTTAGCAGCAGCAATTGCAGCTAACGCATTTTCAACATTTTGGGGACCAATTAAGCGAATATCCTTCGCATCCATGATATATTCCCCATGCCAATAAATCTTCCCGTCTTCTTCATAGGAGCCTTCATGACTCTTATTCTCACGAGAAAATGGAACAATTGTTGCTTGTGACCGACGAGCAATTTTCTGCCATTCATCGCGATCCCAATTCATAATGAGAAAATCGTCTTTGGTCTGGTTCCGTGTAATGTTTAATTTAGCATTAATGTAGTTTTCACGCGTCTTATGGTAATCAAGGTGGTTAGAGAAAATATTAGTAATAATTGCAATGTGTGGGTGAATTGTTGGTGCACCTAATAATTGGAAACTAGATAACTCTGTTACCAAAGTATCTTCTGCTCCCAATTCGGCAGCAACTTTGCTAAAGGAAACACCAATATTTCCAGCATATTCAACCCGGTGAGCATTACTTTTGGCAATCATCAATTGGGTTAAAGTTGTCGTTGTCGTTTTACCGTTACTACCAGTAACACTTACTAAATGACCTTCAAAAATCTCCCAACCTAATTCTGCTTCAGTAATAATTGGGATTTTCTTCTCAACAAACTTTGCTACAAGTGGATTATCATAGGGAATTCCTGGATTTTTAACAACAACATCAAATCCATCATCAGCTAAACTAACTGGATTAGAACCAGTAATAACTTTGATCCCATCATTTTCCAAATCTTCTACAATTGAATGATCCTTAGGAGTTGCCTGATCATTAGCAACTACATCAGCCCCTAGTTTTCTTAAGAGGTGGGCTGCATTTAAGCCACTAATTCCGAACCCCATAACAAGGACTTTTTTGCCATTATATTTTGTTACCTTTTTCATTACTCTAGCCACCTAATTAAAGTTTAAATATTAAAAATTAAAATGCTTGCAACAGCAATAATTGATGCTACTAAACCAACGCACCAGAAAACAATATCAATCTTCCATTCACTCCAACCAGAAAGCTCAAAGTGGTGGTGAATTGGTGTCATCTTAAAGATTCGTTTCCCAGTCAACTTAAATGATGCCACTTGCATCATTACACTAGCAGTTTCACAAACGTAAACAATTCCGATTACTAAAAGTGACCATTCATGGTGAAGTAGTAAGGAAACAGCAGCTAATGAAGCACCGATTGCAAGTGAACCCATATCACCCATAAAAATCTTAGCGGGTTTGTGGTTGTAAGGGAAGAAACCACAAAGGGTACCAATCATTGCCAGACAGAAGATAGCAATTTCTGCGTACCCAGGTTGGTGGATATTAACTAATGCAATGATTAAGTATGCAAGAAATGAAATGATTGAAAGACCACTTACTAAGCCATCAAGGCCATCAGTCAAATTAACTGCGTTGGAAAAACCAACAATCCAGAAAATGATGAATAAGCCATACCACCAGCCAACTTGACTAGTTCCAAAGCCCATTTGGAATCCTTCGTGTTGGTAGATAACAGTGAAGACCATTGCAGCAATTACTTGGCATAAAGCCTTTTGCCAAGCTTTAAACCCTTCGTTCTGGTGGTGGAAAATCTTAATGCTATCATCCCACATCCCGATTAAGCCATAGACTACGAGGATAAAGAGAAGAGCCCACATTGTATTAGTCAGCATCCCCAGAAATCCGGCAACAATTAAAATTGTAACAACTGCAGAAATGATGAATAGTAGACCACCCATTGTTGGGGTCCCAGCTTTTTTAGCATGCCAGGTAGGACCTTCCTTTCGAATCTGTTGTCCTTCCTTTTTTGCCCGGAAATACCGGATTAGATACGGCATTAAAAGAAACGTAATCAAAAACGAGCAAATTAATGTTATTGCAATACTAATAAAATTCATTTTTTCCTCCTATGTCTATTGTCGAGAAGAATACTCGACAGTTAATGTTGATGATTTTTTAACAACATCGTTCGCTTTTATGCTTTGTTTGTCAACATATCCTGAGCCCTTTTCTTTCAACTTAATTCCCATTATTTGGGCAAGTTGTTGTACATCATCCGAACTCCAGTTACTAATATCTGGCATCTTATATTCGCCACCAGTATCCAAAATAATATGCTGATTAATCAAAGACGTTTGTCCTTCCTTAATCGACTGGTCCTTAACCGTTTGACCAGAACCAATCACTACAGGGATAAGGTGATGTTTATTCAAGGTATCAGTCGCTTCTTGAGAAGACTTGCCAACCACACTTGGAACTTTTACAATTCCCGAGTTCTTTTGTTTAGTACTCTTCTGTCTATTCAGGATAAATTTCATTGTCGGGTTAAAGACTTCGGCGATCTGCTTAGTAGCCGGTTTGTCTAGGTTATGAGGTTTCCGTAACGTCACATACATAACATACCGTGGCTTGTTAGCCGGAGCAATTCCCACAAATGAATAAAGGTAATTACTATCACCATTACTGTATCCGCCAGCACCACCAATTTGTGCGGTAGCTGTCTTCCCAGCAATCTTGTAACCACTTATTTGATAGTCATGACCTAATCCCTTTTGATCATATACGACACCTTCCATCATTTTAACGACTTTTTTTGCCGTCGATGCCTTAATTGGTTTACCAACTTGTTCTGGCTTGGTCTTTTGGATTGTCTTTCCTTGATTATCAGTTACCTTATCGACAATGTATGGTTTCATCATCTTACCATTATTTGCGATTGCACTAAAGCCACGCATCATCTGCATTACGTTAACTGTAATCCCCTGTCCAAATGCTGTGTTAGCCTGCTGAAGAATTCCTTTGAAGGCACTATAGCCACTCACTTCATTATTCATTCCTTCAACATTAACCTTACTGAACATACCAAACCGGGTCAGGTATCTCTTCCATGTCTTTGCTCCCATATTCTGTTCAACATGGGCAAAACCAACGTTACTTGATAAATCAAAGGCATCCTTATAGGTGATTACACCCCATCCGGAAGTTTGCCAATCTGTAACTTTTCCGCCACCCATTTGCCAGGTACCGGAATTATAAGTGGCGTTCGGATCAAAATGACCGGAATCAATTGCTGCACTTAATGCAAATGTCTTCATGGTCGAGCCAGGTTCGTACACATCTTGAACCAACATATTCCGCCAAACAGGATTCTTCTTCGAACGCAGTGTTGGTCGTTGTGATGCAGCAATTATTTTACCAGTTTTTGCATCCATAACAACCGCAGTCATTGATTCTGCTTTTGATTCTTTAAACACTTTGGTCATTTTGTTTTCCATAATGTGTTGAACCTTAGCATCTAAAGTCGTATAAACATTGTCACCATTAACAGCTTTCCTAATAACACGGTTGCTATTAGCTAGACTATAACCATAAACATCCCGTTTATCTTGTCGCAATCCATTCTTACCAGTTAACTTCTTATTGAAATAACTTTCCAAACCAACTTGACCGACAAGTGTCATTTGGCCAGTCTGTTTGTTGGTAACTCGTGGCGTTGCCATTCCAATTATTTGTGAAGCAAATTCACCTTCAGGATAAGATCGTGCTGGTGTTGCGATAAAGCCAATACCAGGTAACTTTTCAGCCTTAATTTGCTGCATTTTTGTCACGGACAAATTAGCCCCTGCACTACCAAATTCCACCTGATATGATTGTCCCTTCTTGGATAACGTCTTTAAAATATCAGATTTTGGCATATCAATATATTTTGCTAAGATTCGTGCAGTTCGCTTCTTATCCTTCACATACAATGGCTTTCCACTTGCAGATCGCTGACTTTTATCAAGAACAGCATACAAAGTGTATTTATTTGTATCAGTCGCTAAGACAGAGCCATGCTGATCATAGATATCTCCCCGCTTAGCTAAAATCGTTCTTCGCTGAGTATAAATTTGCTCTGCTTGAGAACGAAGGTTAACATGTTGAACATCCTTTGTAATTGCAATATAAGCAAAACGAACGATAAACAACGTGAACATTGCAACCACAATTATAAAAAGCCATTTTCCGAAGGTTTCTCGGTTGCCATTATTTCCGTTATTTTTCGTTCGTTGAGTCATCTTATTCATTTTACTTATTAACGTTCCTTACGTTTGAATTATGATCTACCAATCCATATTTCTTTGCAGCTGACCGTAATTGGGATTGACTAGTCATATCAGCAATCGCCTGACGATGACTGGCATTATCATTTTTTGCTTGATATACCTTTGTCTGCAAATCCTGTAATTGGTGTTGCCGGGAATTGATAGTATTCTTGGTTGAAAGAAGTGAGATCGTTAAACATAAGGTTAAAATACTACAAGCAGTAACAAGTCCCCGTTCAAATGTTGACCAAGTAACAGTTTTTACAGATGGACCTAGTTGCTGATGAACCTGTGCTCCAGGATCAGTTGTCCTTGGTTGATCACGTGAAATTCTTTTTGCAGTATTTGAAACCATTTCAATCACTTTCCTTTTGTATCTTACTTCTTTATTCTTTCAATTACCCGTAATTTTGCGCTGTGGGCGCGGTGATTATTAGCTAGTTCTTCTTTACTTGGAAGAATTGGCTTTTTATTAACTAACTTATATTTTGGTTCCATTTCGGGTGGAATCACTGGCAAGCCAGGTGGCAGCTCGTCCGCAATCGAAGTTTTCTCACGAAACATCGTCTTAACTAACCGGTCTTCTAAAGACTGGAAAGTAATTACGCTAATTCTGCCGCCCACATTAATAAGATCGAGGGCTTGCTCTAATGAATCTTCAAGTGCACCTAATTCATCATTAACGGCAATCCGAATTGCTTGAAAAGACTTCTTCGCCGGATGACCGCCATGACGACGTGCAGCAGCAGGAATGGCTTCCTTAATCACATCAACTAATTCAAATGTTGTCTTAATTGGCTTGCTTTTTCTGCGTTGCTCAATTTTCCGGGCAATCTGCTTTGCAAAATGTTCTTCACCATAACGATAAAGAATTTTTACCAACTTTTCATAAGGCCATTCGTTAACCACATTCATTGCTGAAAGTGATTGTTGCTGATTCATTCGCATATCAAGTGGCGCATCAAGGTTATAACTAAAGCCGCGTTGTGCATCATCAAACTGTGGTGATGAAACCCCCAAATCATACACGACACCATCAACACTATTAACCCCAAATTCTTGTAGTGCCTGCTTCAAATTACGGAAATTATTTTCCACAAGTGTTGAACGACCACTATCAATATAATCTTTTAAGTGTTGTTTGTTATATTTGATTGCTGTTTGATCTTGATCAAATGAATAGAGGTGACCGGTAGTTAACTGTTTAAGAATTTCAGTACTATGGCCGCCACCACCTAGGGTTGCATCAACATAAATACCATCTGGATGGATATTTAGACCAGCAACAGCTTCATGTAATAATACTGTTACGTGTTTAAACTCAGTCATCTAAATTCCTCCATTAAAAGTCAATATTTAAGTCTTCAGCAATTTGATCGAAATCATCTTCAGTAGTTTCAGTGAACTGACTCCACTTCTCAGCACTCCAAATTTCTAACCGATTGGCTACCCCAACAATTACACACTTCTTTTGTAATTTTGCATGATTGCATAGAGTATCAGGCAAGTTAATTCGTCCTTGCTTATCAAATTCACAATCAGTCGCTGCAGAATAAAGAAAGCGGACAAATGCTCGAGCATCCCTTTTAGTTAAAGGTAATGCCTTTAGTTTTTCTTGGAGTTGTTCCCACTCATCTAATGGGTATCCAAATAAGCACCCATCTAAGCCACGAGTGACAACAAAGTGGGTGCCTAATTGTTCACGAAATTTTGCAGGGATGATCAGTCGGCCTTTGCTATCGATCGAATGAGTATATTCGCCCATAAACATTAGCTTTTACCTCCCCACAACCACTTTATAGGTAAAGTCTACCACAATCCCCCACTTTCCACCATAACATTTCATAAATAATCAACAATAATAAAATAACTAGTCAAAAAGTACTATCTAAAAGTAAATACATTTTGACTAGTTATTTTTATATTAATTAAATTATATAATCGGTAAGTTTTGACTAAATAGTGAAAAGACAAAAGTAGCAATAGCGACAATTACTGATAATCGCCAGAATACCGGCCAATATCGCCGATAAATAAACTCATTATAATGCATTGTTTGGCCGATAATTAATGCAATTGCAATAACCATCCAAATAGCAACTGGATAGGCTATCCAATAAAGGCTGGCAATATTATAAATACTCAATCCCCATAACAAGATTGTCCACACTATTGGACTATGCTTATGGCGATGCTTGTGGTTTCCATGAAAGACTTTATTACCCAGGTTTTCTACAAACCAAACAATAATTAATAATATTATTTGGAGTAACGCTATTCGATAATTCATAATTACTGTTAATACTCCTGTCTAAAATTCTAATAAATAGTTTAGCACAGCTAATGAGATTGTTTGAAATATCTATACAAAATGATGTAAACTGTTACTACTGTAAGTTCATTAAATGAAGGGCGGGAAAATAATGCAACGTAAAAAGAAAACACGTTTCCAAAAAATTACCATGGTTGCTATTTGGCTCATGTTAATTGCAATGCTCGGCTCTCTAATTTTTGGTGCAATTGCTTCACTAGGAGTAATGTAATTACCGAGTAAGTTTTCTTTTCATTCTAACTAAATAAAGGGGAATGGATTACTAAAGTCGTCAATGACTTAGCTGGTCCATTCCCCTTTTGTATTTTATTGTTCTTTTTTCTTATAGACTTCACGTGGCTTAGAACCATTTGCTGGGCCAATATAACCGCGTTGCTCCATATCATCAATAATTCTGGCAGCTCGATTATACCCAATTCGGAAACGACGCTGAATTAAGGATGTCGAAGCCTTTTGCTGATCGACAACAAACTTTAATGCCTCTGGGAAAAGTTCATCCTCATCTTCATTCTTTTCTTCTTGAGCCATCTCACTGTCAGTAACAATCATTTTCTGGTCATATTCTGCAGGTCGTTCTTTCTTAATGAAATCAACAACTGCCTCGACATCACGATCAGAAATGAACGCTCCTTGAACACGAACTGGTTTATTCTGATCAATTGGTTCAAACAGCATATCTCCCCGACCAAGAAGCTTTTCTGCACCATTAGTGTCAATAATTGTCCGTGAATCAACCCCACTAGATACTGCAAACGCAATCCGTGAAGGAACATTAGCCTTAATCAATCCCGTAATGACATCAACTGATGGTCGCTGGGTAGCCAAGATCATATGGATCCCAGCTGCTCGCCCCATCTGTGCAATTCGAACAATCGCATCTTCAACATCATGGGAAACTGTCATCATCAAGTCAGCTAATTCATCAACAATTACTAAAATTAATGGTAGTGCTGGTTGTTCTGTAGCACCATCCTCTTGGTTGTTTTCCTGAACGAGTCCGTTGTATCCCTTTAAGTTACGGACACCAAATTTAGCAAACAATTCATAGCGCCGTTCCATCTCGGCAACCACTTTGGCCAGTGCCCGGGCTGCTTTTTTAGGATCAGACACTACTGGGCTGAGCAAATGCGGAATTCCATTATAGACACTAAGCTCAACCTTCTTTGGATCAATCATTAAAAACTTAACCTGGTGTGGCTTTGCTTTCAACAAAATACTCGTAATAATATCATTAATTGCAACTGATTTACCACTACCGGTTGCCCCAGCGATTAAAAGGTGTGGCATCTTAGTTAGATCCGCCATCATTACGTCACCAGTAACTGTTCTTCCAAGAGGAACATTCATCGGCTGGTCATCATGCGGCATTGCTTCCACCATATCACGGAAACTAACGGTCGCTATTTGTTGGTTAGGAACTTCAATCCCGATCAAAGATTTCCCTGGAATTGGCGCTTCAATCCGAATATCCTTAGCAGCTAATGCTAACGCTAAGTCATCAGCCAGGTGAGTAATCCGGCTTACCTTAACACCAACAGCTGGTCGCAATTCATACTTAGTAACTGATGGACCAAGATTAACATTCTCCACAGTCGCATCAACACCAAATGACTTTAATGTATCTTGAAGTTTTTTGGTATTCTTCTTAATTGCATGTAAGTCATCTTTTTGATCAGTTGCTGGTATCTTAGTGAGTAAACTGAGTGGTGGTAATTGATAGTCTGCATCCTCTTTTTCAGTAGTAGCAGCAAGTTGAAGATCTTCACTATCCGCAGACTTATTATCTTCAACGATTGGTGATTCTTCATTAGAACTTTCTTGTTCATTATTACTTGCCACAGTAATCCGTGGTTCGACTGGTGCTTCTGTCGGCTGTTTAGGCGAACCCTTTACAGGCATTTTTCCCTGAACAGGAGTAACAGGTGGCTGCTTCTCTGGTTTATGATTATTCTTAATCGAACGCTTAATTTGCGGGCGTTCTGGCATCTGTTGTTTAATCTTGCCAACAACTTCTGGGGTCTTCTTCAATTGGTGGCCAAATTCATTCAGGATTTTAGTCCACGGAATTGCAAAGAAGATAATAATCCCCGCAATGATTATCAGCCAAGCAAGGACTGCTGTTCCCTGTTGACCAATCAAATAATTGCTTCCAGCATAGAGAAGTGCACCAAGCATCCCTCCTCCAATATTAGTAGAACTACTTGTTTGGAAGAAAACCTTAGTGAGATTATTCCACGTCACGGAAAGATAATTAGCATGAATATTCAAATGACTAAACATTAAATAATGAAGCAAAATTAAGACTCCACAATATGCAGTCCAAAAGCCAATTATCCATCGCCAATTATATTTTGGTCGATGCCCAAAGAATGTCAGGGATAATCCAGAAATTAAGACAAGAATCATTGCAACTGGATAAGCCTTGCCAACTACAAGGCTAAAAATACCAACAAGTAATTGGCCAATAATACCGAGGTTAAATAGACCAATCAACATTAAGAAGGAAAGAATTATTCCAACCAAGTTATCAACAATCCGCACTTGGCTTTTTTTAGTTGAAGTCTTTCGTCGCCTTGTACTTGATCGCTTTTTCCTTGCCATATCAAACCTCTTTTATTTTAACTTGTCAAAATGATACTTATGAACTCGTGCTAAGTTAGGAAAACTTTGTTGACGAAGAGCTTCATAAATAACAATTGCAGCACTGTTAGATAAGTTTAGCGCGCGAATATTATTATCATTTTGTGGAATCCGGATTGCGTTTTCTGGATACCGACGCATAAACTCTTCAGGCAATCCAGTAGTTTCTTTACCAAACAGGAAGTAGTGGTCACCTTCAGTTGAATAATCAACATCTGTGTAATCACGATTAGCAAATTTGGAAACTAAATATAGCTTACTAATGTCAGGAACCGTTGACATAAACTCCTGCAAATCATCGTGGTAAGTAATCTTAACCTTATCCCAATAATCTAGGCCAGCACGTTTCATATGCTTATTATCTGTTGAGAATCCCAGAGGTTTAATTAGGTGCAACTCGGTATTGGTCCCAGCACATGTCCGCGCAATATTCCCAGTATTAGCAGGAAATAATGGCTCAAATAAAACAATATGATTTGTCATTATCATTCTCCTTAAGGCAAATAAAAAAAGCAGGGTCTCGGTGTTGGCACGGCGAAACGCTGCTTTAGTGAAGTACTCCTTAGCAATTACCAACGAATCTGTTCGATGTCAATTGCCAAACGATTTCTCATAAAGTAATTTACCACCTTTAATAAAAATTGGCAACACCATTAACTAACTTTTTTTAATTTTATTTTGCTGATTTTTTAGCAACTAGTAAACTAACATCAACCGTAATAGATGTGAGTTTTGCGAGCTCTTCTTCGGAAAGTTGACGAGCGTTTTTTCCCCAACTCATCGGGGTCATTTTCACCATATCCCCAACCAATTCTGGACTTAGTGGGAACTGGTATCGAATTGGCATAATTTTTACAGTTGGGTAGTGACGCTTAAATAAATCAAGAACCTTACTATTATCATAATGGTAATGCTGATCTTGGTTTGCATATAGCAAGTGGCGTAATTCTAACAGGTAATCGCTATTAGGAATTACTTTTATTAAAGTTCCGTTTTCTTTTAATACGCGATTAAATTCTTGATAATCTGATGGAGAAAATAACTCTAAAATAGTATCAACTGAGTGGTCGGCAAACGGTAATTGCCGTAAGTCAGCAATACAGAAGAAACCTGAAAAATCTAACTGCGTCGCTAAGGTAATTCCCGGCTTAGAAATATCAAAACCAATGTAGAAATCTTTTTGGTTACGCAAATCAGCTAGTTGTTTTAATGGCGTTCCTTCACCGGTACCGACATCTAAAATTGTTTGCGGGTTATCCGAAATTACGGTATTAGCTTTTTCAATAATTGGTTTAAACAATCCCGCTGTCAGCATTTTTCGCCGAGAAAGAAACATTGAACGATCATATTCTGTAGTCCCTTGGGTATTTAAAAAATGCAAGTACCCATGACGATTAAAATCAATTGTATGTCCTTGTTCACAGATTAGGCTGTGTCCCTCTAATCTCTCATAGGGTTGTTGGCATACGGGACACCGAAATAACTCGAGGTGATCCTGAACTAAATTTTCTGCACGTTCTATCTTTTTCAAATTAATTTCTCCTTGTGACTGATGGCTAATTCAATTTTTTATTAATTCCAGTTTACCATAGCTAGTATTCAGCTTTGTGAATTGCTATCATATAGATAAGTACTTTTGAAGGAGGCAATTTTAATTGACTGAACAATTTTTAATTGGTACTTACACCAAAAAAGACAGTAAAGGTGTTTACAAGGTTACACTTGATCCGGAAAAAGAAGAAATTACTAATGTTGAATTAGCTATTCCTTCACAAAAGCCTGCCTACCTACAAGTTGGTTCTGACAAGCGCGTTTATACCGTTAAGCAAATCGACGATCAAGGTGGTGTTGCATCTTATTCCCTAGAAAATGGAAATGCTAAGATGTTAAGCAAGGTTCTTGCAGCTGGTGCACCACCTGCATATGTTGGCCTTGATGAGAAGCGCCACTTACTATACAGTGCAAACTACCACACAGCAAAGATTGATGTTTTCAAGATTAATGCTGATAGTACTTTGACCCAAACTGATTCAGTATTACATGAAGGTGCTACTGGCCCTCAACCAGAACAAGACAGTCCTCATGTTCACTTTGCTGACCTAACTCCTGATGGTCGCTTAGTTGTTTGTGATCTTGGAATGGACTTAGTAGTTGTTTACGACATTTCTGATGACGGTAAATTAACTGCTGTTTCTCGCTACAAGTCTGAAGATGGCTTTGGTTCTCGCCACATTGCATTCCATCCAAATGGTAAGTATGCTTACCTCTTGGGTGAATTGAGCAGCAAGCTTGAAGTATTAAAGTACAACGCCGCTGATGGTTCATTCAGTCACGTTCAAACCATTAAGACAATTCCTGATGACTGGACTACTCATAATGGTGCTGCAGCAATTCGTCTTTCTAAGGATGGTAAGTTCATCTACACTTCTAACCGTGGTGAAAACACAATTGCTGTCTTTGAAGTTCAACCAGACTTTACCGTAAAGCACATTCAATCAATCTCAACTGAAGGTGACTTTCCTCGTGATTTCAACCTTAGTTCTGATGAATCATTCTTATTAGCTTCAAACCAAAATAGTGACAACCTCACTCTCTACAAGCGCGATGCTAATACTGGTAAGTTAACATTATTGCAAAAAGATGTTGCTTGTCCTGAACCAGTTTGTGTTCAACGTTTCTAATCATTGATTTGGATAATTATATCTAACTAATAAAAGGGGCTTCTAGCGTTTATGAAAAACGTTAGAAGCCTCTTTTGTGTATCATATTTTAAATTTGGTTAATTAGTTCCTTCATATCGTCGGGAAGCGGCGCCTGGATTTCAATAAATTGCTTTTTAAACGGACTATAAAATTTCATCCAGTAACAATGGAGCGCTTGACGTGGAATTAACATTTCTCCACCATACATTTCATCCCCAATTAGTGGATGCTTACAGTAGCGAAAGTGAACTCTAATTTGGTGCGTTCTTCCAGTATGAAGGCGAATCTTTAATAGCGACATTTTGGGAGACGACTTTTCCAACCAGTATTCAGTAACAGATGGTTTCCCAGAAGGTAAGACTGTTCGAGAAACAAATTTCCCCGGCTCACGCGCAATTGGTGCATCGATATAACCATGTTGAGCATTAACTTGACCACCAACTACGGCATAGTAATTCTTCTTCACCGTATGTTTTTTTAATTGTTGATCCATAATTGCATGAGCAAACCGGTGCTTAGGGAAAACAACCAAACCACTTGTATCCTTATCTAACCTTGTTGCGACGTGGATAGTAAGGTTTTCATAATGTTGCCGTTCATAGTAACCCTTCACCCGATTAACAAGGCTATCAGCAACTACAACATTATGTGCCGGTACAGTTGCCACCCCAGCTGGTTTATTTAACACAAGAAAATCACGGTCTTCATAGACGATATCGATTGGTAATTCGCTAGCTTCTACGTGATCATTACCCTCTTCAGGTGGAAGAGTTAGTGAAAAGTTGTCTCCTGGTTTAACCATATCAACTGTCCACCGGTCTTCGCCATTGATCTGCATACTTCCACCGTGATAGACCGCCACCTTAATTAGAGATGTACTCACACCTTCATGAATTAAGGCAGAACGCAATTTGCGTGGTTGACTACCAGTATATTTCCATTCAAACTTCATTACTTTACGCCACCGATGAATGAGTCGTTAACCCGGTGCCAGAAATTATTGTGTCGATATTGCGCAAAGTTAATTCGCTTCTTTGCAACTTGGTAGGTAATCTCAATTAGTTTACGTTCACCAACTGATGGCTTTAATCGAACCTGATCCCGATCACAGGTCATGACATGTCCGTGTAAATCCTTTAACCGGAGCATCAATTTTGATTCTGACCCAAAGATGATTGGGGAACCCAGAGTACGGAAGACCCGGTTATTCAGTGATGCCATTTCAGCTAACTGGAAACCGACAATCTGTGGATCCATGATTGCACCACCAACTGATTTATTATAAGCAGTTGAACCAGTTGGCGTTGAAATACAAAGGCCATCCCCACGGAAGGTTTCAAATAATTCATTATTAATGAAAACATCGCAGACCATTGTTTTTGTGATATTACGGACAGTCGATTCATTTAATGCTGTATAGTGATCAATTGAACCATCCGAGTAAATTGCATGCATATCGAGTAACGGATATGAGACGGATTGACCACTGTCATTTACTAAACTATCAACTAAGTCATCAATTTCGTAATTACGCCAATCAGTATAGAATCCAAGGTGACCGGTATGAATTCCGACAAAGCGAATCTTATCCAGTAATGTTTCATAATGGTGGAAAGCAGACAAGAGCGTCCCATCCCCACCAATGGTAACTACAACATTGGGAGTATTCTGATCAATTACTAATCCCGCCTTACTCATTTCAGCTTTTAATAACTTACTGATTCGTTGGGATTCTGCTGTTTCATTGTTAAAAATTGCTACTCGCATATAATCTCCTTATCTATCTGGGATATCTTGATCTCCTGGTGTTCGGTTAGAAAACATCGTCTGCGCTTCCTGGATTTCTTCCCGAATTTCTGACATTTCATTATCAAGCTTAAATGCTGCTTCCGCGGCACGTTGTAATCTTGCTGATAATTCTTCAGGGAATTCTCCCTGGTATTTATAATTTAATGAATGTTCAATGGTGGCCCAGAAATTCATTGCCAAAGTCCGTACTTGAATTTCAGCAAGAATCTTTTTCTCACCTGTAATTAACTGGACCGGATATTCGATCACAATATGGTATGAACGATATCCACTTGGCTTAGCATTACTAATGTAATCTCGCTCTTCTAGGATCGTCATATCGCTCCGTTGACGTAATAAGTCCACTACCTGATAAATATCTTCAACAAATTGACACATGATTCGTAAGCCTGCAATATCTTGCATATCTTGTTCAAGACGATCTTCTTGAACGTGACGCCGAACCATTTTTTCTTTGATACTATCAACCGGTTTTACCCGGCCCGTTACAAATTCAATTGGTGAATGTTTATTTTCATCTTGATATTGTTTACGGATGCCTCTTAATTTGATTTTGAGCTCATTAACAGCTTGTTGGTAAGGTAATAAAAAATGTTGCCAATCATCAACCATAAAAAAGCCTCCCATTAAAGTTCGCATATAATTCTAGCACAATCAGCCTCCCGACAGTATAAAACTCATCTATAAAACATAATTCTTTACAAATTTAGCTTTTTTTGCAAAAATGAATTTGTTTATAAGAATTAGTATTAAACGAGGGGGAGCATTTAATGCTTGAAATTCATCTTTTTGTAAATCCACTAGGGAGTCGTTGCTTTCAGTGTGAGCATGATGTTCTCAAAGTAGATCAAAAACTTGATACGAAAGTTAATTACCGTTTTATTCCTTTTTTCAACATGGAAACGATCCAACAAACTATTGACCTCTATCAGTTAGATCAACATAGTTTAGCAGTCCGGCAATGTGTTTCAAATACTATTTACCGAGTAATTCTTGATTATATGGCTGCTTCTTTTCAAGGACGGAAGCGTGGTCGACAGTTCCTTTTAGTTCTTCAATCAGCATTAATTAACAACAATCAGGGATATAGCATCGACCTCGTTAAAAAGGCTGCTACTGAGGCAAAACTGGATCTAGAAATGTTTATGGAAGATCGTGATTCCCAGCTTGCTAAAGATGCCTTTCATAAGGAACAACAAACAGCTAAGGATTTAGGTATCACTAAGCCCGCTACTGCTGTAATATTTGATACAGAAGAACCTGAATATGGATTTCTTTTTAATCATTTTGATTACGAAACCCTTATCAAAGCATACTATGCTCAAAAGCTTGATAATGAAGAATCAGTCATGAGTTTTATTAAGAATTCTTCCCAGTTACAAACTAAATTAATCTTAAAATAACATAAAAAGAAACTGGTCTTTGGGATCCAACTAATGAATCCTGAAGGCCAGTTTTTTATCAATACTGCAAACGAGCGTGTTTAAACCCATACTCAACCAATTTTCCAAGAAGGTTTATTGATTCTTGATAAGCAATCTTTGCCATCTCATCATTAACCTTTGTTAAAAATCCTGAAACATCATTATGACTATTAAATTCATGATCGGCCTTGTGTTGCAATGCCAGGGTCTGTGTCATTACTTTTTCTTCAAAGTCATCAATCATTGATTCAACACTTTGATAATGCTGATCGGCAATGGCCATAATTACATGGTTTAACCAGTAAACGTCTTGAATACTAAATTTTGTCTGGGTATCCCGATAGCGTTCAGGCGTATTGTCAATGTTGGCATAGAATGGGACCACTGCATTAACAATATTTGGCCCAAATGCTAACCAATGAATACCGCTAATTGATGGATCAACATTGTTTCTGATTTGTAAAATGTGAAGTTCTAGATTTCTGTTCAAGGCGATTGAACGGAACGGTGCTTTTCCCCTCTTATAAGGATCAAAATCGGTTCCTTGATAATGCGAACTCATCAAAGTCTTAATTTCTTGAATGGTAATTTTATGCTGTGGATGGTTAATAAATGGCAACATTTGATCCGTCGGCTGTGAGGATTGTTCCCCACTTAATTGCCGTTGTACATACCATGCTCGTGGATTATTGTAACGAGCATCTCGAGTGGAACTACTACCAAAGATCAAGCGAAGATTATAATTCCCCGTTTCTGGATTTAATTGATTATGATCAATCAATTCCTTCAGGTCTGCTGAACAGAGAGTATCTGGCGCTGAAAAATCAAATTGTGCAATATTCAACCGATTAGGAGCAATCACATAAGCATCATCAGGAATCCGCACCGCTGCCCAATGATGACCACCAATTGTTTCTAAATACCAAACGTCATTTTGATCACCGAATGCCATTCCGTTTGCTTCGTACGTTCCATACTTGGTCAATAACTCTCCTACTCGTTCAACAGCCTGTTTTGCGGTCTCTACATAAGGAAGCACTAGGGTTAAGAAATCTTCCTCGCCAATCCCATTCTCGGTGTTATAAGGATCGAGGCTAAGGATTCGCGGATTACTCGTGATTGTCTCGGTTGCGGTCATTGAAACATTGGCCGAATTAATACCACTGGCACCGAAAACACCAGCACTACTATCAGCATCAGGAGTTGAAGTATATCGCAAAGGATTATCTGGCAGATCAATTGCAAATTTTGTGGTTTTACTCTCGTAATGGCGTGGTTGATCAGCAGACTTAACAACTACAAATCGTTGGGGATCAAAATCATTTGAGTAATCTTCTACTCGGCATACAACTGTTGATCCATCAATCATTGCATCTTTACCAGCCAAAAAAGTCGTACAAGTGTGTTGTTCCATTAAAATCATCCCCTATTATTCTTCTACTACTATTATTTCATACTTTGTTAATATCTACTAAGATTGTTCTCTTTCGTTCCCTGTCAATTTTATTATATTGTTTTTCCAATGATAATCCCCATTCCGGGTGCTTAAGGATTATTACCCTTTGATAGGAAATCTTAATTATCCCATCCATCACTAGTTACTTGGTAAATAATTTTAAATAAACATTAGTAATTGAAAATGGCTGCAAACAAGGGAAGGTTTCCCACCCTGTCGAATTAATTTCTCTTAAATATTGAAACCATTGTGTCTTAGTAAAACTTGTAAAAATCGGAATATCTGTGAGCCATAAACACACTTGATAACGCCACAAAATTTCTTGATAGTTTGTAAAATGAAGCCCGGTTATTCGGTGATGACAGATCAACGGTAATGTTGTCCCTTGATGCATTAACAATCGTTGCTTTTGAAGTATTCGGTAATCTTGGTTAATTGTTTTAATCGTCGCTGGCTTCATCCTAATAAAAGGTCGAACGAGATTCACTTGACCTTTTTTCGTGTTCCAAAAGGCAAGTAAATATCGGTGATTTAAGAATTGAAGGAACTTTTGCGTTTGTCGTTGACTCTGTTTGCCAAAATACCGTGAACCAAGAAGCCAAATACAATTCAAGCCGATTTTTCGATACCCTCTTGTCCTTTCCGCTAACTTTCTCTCGGATAGTGGACTACACTGAAATTCAATTACAAACTGTTTTTCTTTTATTGTAATAATGATATCTGCTCGTTGGTTCAACTCTGCAATATATACTTCTAATTCAGCATCCCAGCCATGTTCTCGTGCCCATTCAAAGATCTGCTGTTTTCCCAAAAGATGTTCATAGGTTTCCCCTTCACCAAATAGACATTTACTTTTCGAATAATGGGCAAAATGAGCAATTTTGGTTTTTCCTTTTCTAAGGATTAGTTTCTCACCACATTCAGGGCAGTAATATTTCTCTCCTTGTCGCGCATTACTTGCATTTACATAATGATCATTGAATTTTGCAATTAACATTTCTCTCTCCCTAATTAACCAATACGGAAAAAAGAGAAATTTGCATGATTAATTTAGAAAATTATGAATTTAAAAAAAGAAAGGCCAGGTTAATCCTGACCTTTTTAGTGATATTTAGTTAAAGTAGTGCCGAATTAAGTGTAATGCAGAAATCTCCATAATCTTTTTTGAATGTTCTGCTAAGTAATCAGATGCAATATTGGTTGGATTACCATATTCATATGCTAACGCAATTTGATTCTTTATTTCAGCATCAGTATTTTCGTCGGTTACTAAGTACTGCAAAGTTAGATAATATTGTCCTTCATACTTATACAATTCACTCACAACGTTATGATCTTCAGCTACACGCGAATATTGTATTAAGTCTTCAAAGCTATTAAATTTAATAACAAATAACTTAGTCAGTGGTTCAGACTGATTATCAGTCATGGAATAGTCATCTTCCTCAGTAGTTTGATCTAATGAGTTAGTAGTATCATTTGATTCACTACTTTTCTTGTTTGCAATACTTTGCCGAATATAGTTAGTAATTGCATCAGTTTGACTATCGACATTACCATTTTCATCATTCTTGCTGATAAATAACTCTAAGCCATTATTTGTTGGCATAACCTGAAATGTTACAGAATCATTGTCTTGAAACTGATGAGTCGAATCAACTTCCCTGAGAATACTATAGAAAAAGTCTTGAATTTGTTTGTGATCACTCAACAAGTCCAAAATCTTAATTCCACGGTCTTCTAGATCCTGAGAGTCGACTAAAACACGAATTGTATTTTCGTTAATGCGCTCCATTTCCATCGAAAGCACCTCCCTCGACTCTTCCATATTATTTATTATTCTAACTAATTTACATCAAAAGTAAAGAAGAAAAGGCATAATATAAAGCCAAAACTAAGACTATATATCATGCCTTTTAAATTCTGATATCAAATTAGATTGTGTTTGCTTTTCGTTCTGCTTCAGCCAATTCAAGTTCACGAACCTGTCGTGGAAGGAAGCGACGAATTTCGTCCTCATTGTAACCAACTTGAAGTCGCTTATCATCAACGATAATTGGACGACGCAACAATCCTGGATTCTCGCTAATCATCATATAGAGCTTTTTCATTGGCAATTCATCCAAATCAATATTTAATTTTGAATAAGCCTTTGAACGTTTTGAGATAATGTCTTCAGTACCATTTTCAGTCATTCGTAAAATATCCTTAATTTCATTCACTGTCAATGGTTCTGAAAAGATATTTCTTTCCTTAAAAGGAATACCATGTTCTTGCAACCATGCCTTTGCTTTACGGCATGATGTGCAACTTGGAGACGTATAAAGTGTAACCATTAAATAAAAAGCCTCCTTTTTAGAGCTGCTTCATTAAAAACCCATCTCTACGATTTTAATTATACAATGCTTTTAATAGTAATAAAAGGACTCTAGGCAAATTAATTACTTTTTGTAAGTAAAATTATAACATTTAGAAATCGCTTTGCAATACTTTTTTCTAATATTATTAAAAATAAGTATTCATATTTAATAACTTTGATTAAGTTGTTTGTTATTCTTATCTGAATTGTATAAATTCACATAATTCAAAAGACAATTATTCATAGTAAAGTACTATAATGAACCTATACAGATAAAAGGAGGAAGCGCCATGTTATCAAAATTAAGTTTAACATTTGGATCGCGTCAAGTTTTACAAGAAATTATCGATAAGTACCCAAACAGACAATTTAAGATGATGCAAGCATCAGTTCACAGTAATAAAATTGCCTTGTTTGATTTCTCTAACGAAACTTCAGTATTTAAGTCACCTGTTGAATTTTCTGTTTTAAATGAACGACTCAGCAGTAACTATCGAGGGGTTCTTTACTATCAATCATTCCAAGTTGATAATGATCGGCAAAAGGTTCTCCTTAATACCCTCAATAAATTAATCGACGACTCAGCACCGCTAATTAATGGTCAAGCACTTCTCCAAGTTAATAACAAAGTTGAGAGTACAACACTTGTTCTTTTAACAGCATTTAATGATTTTGATGACTTAATGGCCTGGAAAGAAACTGATAATTTCAAACAACTTAATGGATTTATTTCACGTGATCCAAATAACACTTATTACGATGAAGTTTATCGTTCAATTAGATAAGTTAAAAAAACATAAAAACAACTAACGCTTCACTTCCTGAATTAATATCAGAGTTGTGAAGCGTTTTAATTTTAAATTTTAAGAAAAGAAAAAAGCCAGGATAAACCTGACTTTATATTAGCGGTCCGTACGAGACTCGAACTCGTGATCTCATCCGTGACAGGGATGCGTCCTAAACCAACTAGACCAACGGACCAAAATTGCGGGGGCTGGGTTTGAACCAACGACCTCCGGGTTATGAGCCCGACGAGCTACCAGACTGCTCTACCCCGCGATAATAAAGATGACCCGTGCGGGATTTGAACCCACGATACCAGCGTGAAAGGCTGGTGTCTTAACCACTTGACTAACGGGTCATTACGGAGAAGGAGGGATTCGAACCCTCGCACCGCTTGCGCGATCTACACCCTTAGCAGGGGCGCCTCTTCAGCCACTTGAGTACTTCTCCAATGGGCCTAAATGGACTTGAACCATCGACCTCACGCTTATCAGGCGTGCGCTCTAAACCAGCTGAGCTATAGGCCCATATCTAAGCGGGTAACGAGAATCGAACTCGCGACAACAGCTTGGAAGGCTGTGGTTTTACCACTAAACTATACCCGCATAATATTAAGTTAATGGCGCGGGACGGAATCGAACCGCCGACACACGGAGCTTCAATCCGTTGCTCTACCAACTGAGCTACCGAGCCAAATATAAACGGTCCGTACGAGACTCGAACTCGTGATCTCATCCGTGACAGGGATGCGTCCTAAACCAACTAGACCAACGGACCAAAATTGCGGGGGCTGGGTTTGAACCAACGACCTCCGGGTTATGAGCCCGACGAG
>JAHLFK010000002.1 GCA_018883805.1 Candidatus Limosilactobacillus merdavium
CTACCTCCAAAGTTTTGATGTCGCAAAACTAACTTTAGAGGAAAGTGGGCTGTTAGACAATGGCCTTTTTCATTACACAACTATGTATTATTATGTTGCATAATTGTGTACTTCTATTTTGCAATATACAACTGCGGTGGTACCACGAAACCTTTCGTCCGTTTAATAAGTTAATTATTAAATAGACGGAAGGTTTTTTTAATGAAAAAGGAGGAAGAGTAATTGATTCGGTTTAAGGATGTCTCAAAAACATATAACGGCAAAGAAGGCCCTGTAAAAGCAATCAAGGATGTTAACTTAACAATTCCAGATGGTAAGATTTATGGGATTGTCGGTTACTCTGGTGCTGGTAAGAGTACGTTAATCCGGATGCTGAACGGTTTGGAAACACCAACTACTGGTTCAGTAACCGTTAATGGAAAAGAAATCAGTCAATTAACTGGCGCGGCTTTGCGTGAAGAGCGGCTAAAAATTGGGATGATTTTTCAACACTTTGATCTTTTATGGTCACGAACCGTATTAGAAAATGTTGTCTTTCCATTAGAAATTTCCAAAAAGGGCAATAAAGAAGAACGAAAACAGAAGGCAGAAGAACTAATTAAATTAGTTGGCCTTCAAGGTAAGGAAAATGCCTATCCTTCTGAATTGTCAGGTGGACAAAAGCAACGGGTAGGAATTGCTAGAGCATTAGCAAACGATCCGAAAATTCTTTTATCTGATGAAGCAACTAGTGCTTTGGACCCGAAGACAACTGATGAAGTTCTTGACTTATTAGTTGATATTAACCGTCGATTGGGCTTAACGATTGTTGTTATTACCCACGAAATGCATGTTATTCGAAAGATATGTGATCATGTAGCCGTTCTTGATGCTGGAACAATCGTTGAAGAAGGACCTGTATTGGATGTCTTCAAGCACCCACAACAAGCAATCACTAAACGATTTGTTAATCAAGAAACTTCTACAGGTTCAGCTAATGATACAAGGGTTGTTGTTCAACAATTATTAGAATCTCATCCTGATGGGTTAATTGTTAAGTTGACGTTCCATGGCGACCAAGCAAAATTACCAATTGTTTCTGAAATGCTTCGTCAATTCCCAGAAACTGATATGAGTATCATTGAAGGGAATATCCACCAAACACAAGAAGGTTCAATTGGTTCCTTGTATATTCAATTAACTGCTGATGATGATAGTCAGGATGAACTCAAAGGGGCTCTTGATTATCTGAAGACAATGAGAGTTGAGACAGAGGTGATTAAACGTGAACAATAGTGGATTTGCTTCATTCTTTGAATTTAATAATGTTGATTGGACAAAAATGGGGCAGGCAACCTGGGAGACTATCTGGATGACAGTTGTCTCGATGATTGCGGTAGCTATTCTGGGTGTGATTTTAGGGTTAATTCTTTTTGAAACACAAAATAGTAACTCAATTGGTGCCAAGATAATTAATTGGATTGTAGCGGCATTAGTTAATGTCTTTCGTTCAATTCCATTTATTATCTTGATTGTTCTCCTACTTCCCGCAACACAAGCATTAGTTGGAACAATCATGGGGCCACGGGCTGCATTGCCATCATTGATTATCTCTGCAGCACCTTTCTATGCCCGATTAGTTCAAATTGCATTTGATGACCTTGATCATGGTGTGATTGAGGCAGCAAAGGCAATGGGAGCTACACGGTGGCAAATTGTTACGAAGGTATTGATTCCAGAAAGTTCACCAGCATTGGTTTCAGGGATTACCGTTACAACCATTTCATTGATTGGTTACACCGCAATGGCTGGTGCAATCGGTGCCGGTGGTCTTGGTAATTTGGCCTACTTGGATGGTTTCCAGGCAAGTAACAATGCCGTTACCATGATGGCAACAATCATCATTGTCGTAATTGTCTTTGTCTTCCAATTCTTGGGTGACATCGTTGTAAAGAAAATTGATAAGCGTTAATTTAAGGAGGAGTTTATTATGAAGAAAAAGTGGTTAGCAGCAATTGCAACTTTAGCAGTCGGAGCATTAGTTCTTACCGGATGTGGTAAGCAAAAGGAAACAACCTTAACAGTTGGGGCATCATCAACCCCTCATGCTGAAATTTTGAAGCATGTTCAACCTGAATTAAAGAAGGAAGGGGTTAACTTACAAATTAAGACCTTCCAAGACTATGTTTTACCAAACAAGGAATTAGCAAGTGGCGACTTGGATGCCAACTACTTCCAACACAAGCCATTCTTGGATAACTGGAACAAGAAGAACCACGGTACTTTAGTCAGTGCTGGTAATGTTCACCTTGAACCAATCGGCTTCTATTCTAAGAAGTACAAGAAATTATCTGACTTGCCTGATGGCGCAACCATCCTTGTATCAAACAACGTTGCTGACTACGGTCGTGTCCTTGAAATTTTAAAGGATGCTGGCTTGGTAACATTAAAGCCTGGTACTAAGATTGAGTCTGCTACTTTCAATGATATCCAAACTAACAAGAAGAACTTGAAATTCAAGACTGATCTTGAACCAAAGCTGATGACTCAATTCTACAAGCGTGGTGAAGGTGATGCTGTTGTTATCAACGCTAACTACGCCGTTCAAGCTGGATTGAACCCACAAAAAGATTCAATTGCTCTTGAAAAGCAAACTTCTCCTTACGCTAACCTAGTTGCCGTTCAAAAGAAGAACAAGAATAATCCTGCCATTAAGAAGTTGATGAAGGCACTTCAATCTAAGTCAACTCAACAATGGATTAGCAAGCACTACAATGGTGGTGTTGAACCTGTTTACCCAAACGGTAAATAATAAATTACATTAAAAATGACCAACAGTTACTCGGAATTTTCGAATGACTGTTGGTCATTATTTTTTTACTTAATATAGCTAATTACGTTAATCCTAAATAGAATTAAGTTAGCGATAACGATTAACGCTGTTACAATAAATACCATGCTATAGCTTGAAATTCCGGCAATCGTTGAACCTAATAGTGGACCAATGATATTACCGATGTACATTGCACTTTGGTTCCAAGAGAAGATTCGTCCAGTAACCATTGAAGAAGAATTTTTTGTCAATAGGGTTTGGACTTGAGGAAAGAGACAAGCATCTGTAAAACCAACCAGGAAGC
Source organism: Candidatus Limosilactobacillus merdavium (assembly GCA_018883805.1). Taxonomy (GTDB): domain Bacteria; phylum Bacillota; class Bacilli; order Lactobacillales; family Lactobacillaceae; genus Limosilactobacillus; species Limosilactobacillus merdavium. The sequence continues at coordinate 3,117 of JAHLFK010000002.1, forward strand.
GTAAAATACCTAATTCGATTGGGTTGCGAACAAATGCAGTTAAGAAGAATAGAATTGTTGCGCCGATAAAGCCAGCAATAATCACTTTATGGGTGCCGATTCGATCGCCAATTGCACCAAAGCGTGAAGCTGCGAGGAAAGTTGCGATTCCTGGAAGAGCAGCGATTATTCCTGAAATAAAGACAACATTACCTTGATTATGCATTAACTGCTTAACATAGAGAGAAACGATTGGATTAATAGAGTTATTTGCTGCTTGAATAATCAGCGTTGTTAATAACAGGCCAAAGATCATTTGGGGATACTGAAGAGCTTTGATAACTCCCTTGGTATTTTCCAAGTCTTTGCGGACAACTGGTTTGAAGTCGTCTTCGTGAACGAAAAATAAAGAAAGGAAGAAGGCAACGAGGAGGAGTAATCCAGTGATGAAGAAAGCTACACGATAGCTAAAAATTGATGCTAGAGCGCCACCGACAAATGGTCCAAGAAGGTTACCAGCAGTAAATGAAGAGGCCATGGTACCTAGTGCTTGACCTGACTTTTCTTTTGGTGTTTCTGTAGCAATGAGGGCATTCGAATTAGAGACAAATCCGGCAAAAAATCCCTGAGTCATTCGGAGAAAAAAGAGCTGCCAGACATTAGTAACTAATCCCATTGCGGCGAGAACGATTGACATCCCAAGCGAAGCACGAAGGATCATTAATTTACGGCCTTTCTTATCAGCTAATTTTCCCCACCAAGGTGAAACAAATGCTGAAACAAAGTAAATTCCAGAAAAGACTAATCCAGCCCACATATTTAATTGTTGATGGGAAAAATGACCGAGGGTACTAATGTAGAGGGGAAGGAACGGCATAACTTCTGAGAAAGCAATCCCTGCAATAAAAACAGCTACAGCTAATACTCGTAAGTTACGCTTCCAGATAGGAATCTTATTTTGTGTCATATGAGCTCCTTTATGTAGACAAAATTATTTTCATTATAACGCAAAGAACGGTAGTCGATTAATTTAAAAACTCTAGTAAGAAGAAATAAATTATGTTATACTGAAGATTCTAAGAAACGGATCTATATAAAATTTTTAAGGTGGTACACACAATGAGTAATAAATTAAACATCGCTTTGTTGTTTGGTGGTAACTCATCAGAACACGATGTCTCAAAGCGTTCAGCCCACAATATTTATGATGCCCTTGATAAGGAAAAGTACGATGTTAGTTTGTTCATGTTTACTAAGGATGGAATTCTTCTTGGTAACCATGCATCACAACGAATCTTTAATGGGGATGACGAAGATCAAGTTGTTCAAGAAGAATACAAGGACATGGATCTTAGCCAACCATTAGCGCCAATTATGGCCTTAAACGAGATGAGGAAGGTTGATATCTTCTTCCCAGTTATCCACGGTAACCTGGGTGAAGATGGGACTGTTCAAGGTCTCTTTAAGTTATTGAAGAAGCCATACGTTGGTTCAGGAATCGCTGCTAGTGCAATGTCATTTGACAAGGATCTTACTAAGAAGATTCTGACTGAAGCGGGAATTCGGAACACACCATATGTTGTTGTTACTCCTGAAAACCGTTCAGAATACCCATGGGATAAGGTTGAAGAAAATATTGGTGATTTAGCCTTCGTTAAACCTGCTAAGCAAGGTTCTTCAGTTGGTATCCACAAAGTTACTAATGCTGAAGAATACGAAAAAGCACTTGATGATGCCTTTAAGTATGACTTTAAGATTCTAGTAGAACAGGGAATTGATCACCCACAAGAAGTCGAAATCTCCATTTTAGGTAACGAACATCCTGTTGCTTCAAAACTGGGTGCAGTTCGTGTGCCAGAAGGCGATTCATTCTACAACTATGAGAATAAGTTTGTGGATGCAAGTGGCGTTGTTTTCGAATTGCCTGTTAAGTTACCAGAATACTTAACTGAAGAAATCACTTCAATGGCCCTTAAGGCATACAAGGTCTTAGGAATGAAGGGATTAGCACGAATTGACTTCTTGGTTGATTCCAACAATGTTCCATACCTTGGTGAACCAAACACCTTACCAGGATTCACCAACATTAGTCTTTATCCACAAATGTGGGAAGTTTCAGGAATTGGCTATTCTGACTTGATCGATCGATTGATTCAACTCGGCTTGGAAGAATTTGACCGGAATAGTAAGATTAAGTACGATTTCCAAAAGCTTGGTAAAGAAAAAGTTGGTACAAAAAAGTACAATGAAGACTAAATTGTCTATTTTGTATGCGTAAATTAGTGAGCTAGTAAAATGTTTTTTACTGGCTCTTTTTTTCTCGCTTATTATTTAGCATCATCTCATGATTAGTGCTATAATGCTAAAGGATATTTTCAACTAAGGTTTGTAGATCATCTGATCTTTCCAATAATTTTAGTCATAATATTAAGTTGAGGAAGGGAAGAAAATGAAACTCCGAGGAGACGTCTTAAAGAAAATTCGCCGCAAAAGAGGTTTATCACAGACAGCATTGGCAGAAGGTATCTGTACCCAGGCAACGATTAGTTTGATGGAAAAACAAAATCGGTTACCGAAAATGAATATTCTGACTGCAATTTGTGAACGCCTAAATATTCCCACAGAACGAATTGTGGAAAATAATGGAAACGGCATTAACGATCAGTTTAATACGATTGTAAACGATCTGATTTCTGGAAAATTAGATAGTGCAGAGGATGCACTTAATAAAATTCCTGTGAAGAAATTAGAGAGTGATTTTGATAAACAGCGTTATTACTACCTGTTAGGAATGGTTCAAGTTAATTCAGATAAGATTGATGAAGCCATTTTTAACTTTGAATTAGTGTTAACGCAGTTTGCAACGACCAGTGCTAACATCTACCTAGCGATGACTACTGTAGGGATGGCATTAGCTTACTATAAGCGAAATGATCCTGAACGGGCTCAACGATTAACAGACCGGGCAGTGCGTTTAATTGACAATAAGAAGTTAATTGGTAGTCTACACCAGTGGGCTTCAATCTATTGCCAACTTGGTGAGCTATACACTAACCTTGGTAACTATAAGGAATCAAAGGATATTGTTGGTCGAGGAATTGAACTTTGTCGTCAACATGACTCATTATTTATCCTTGATGAATTATACTTTATCCTTGGTAAGGATGAATTGGCATTGGGTGAAGAGGAAGAAGCTAAGCAATCACTCGAAATTGCAAAGAGTATTAGTTTAGCTCGATACTCATCATCAGTTAAAGATAAAATTGCTGCTGAGCTAGCTAAGCTTGGTGACTAAAACAAAAAAGAAGGTTAGAGGAAAATTCTTCTAGCCTTCTTTTTTATTTTAGTGTAATTTAGCTAAATTACTTTTTCTTCTTGTCAACTTCAATTGGCTTGTTATCTAAGTCAGTCCGAACAACTAATACATCACAGATGGCAGTCCGGGTAACGAATTCAGTAACTGAACCAATTAAAATCCGTTCAACAGCGTTTAATCCGGTAGCACCAATCATAATTAGGTCAGCGTTCATTTCTTTTGGAACGTCACGGGCAATAATTGTCTTAGGTGCACCATATTCGATTGAATAGTTAACATTAGTAACACCCTTGTTCTTAGCGTAATCAATGTACTTGTCAAGGGTCTTCTTAGCTGTTTCGGTAACTTGTTCAACCATTGAGCTGTCGAAACTAGAAATGTTTTGGAATGCACGAGTATCAACGACGTGTAGTAAACGTAATTCTGTATCTTCACCGTTTCGTTTAGCAACAGCAACAGCCTTCTTGAAAGCTAATTCAGCTTCTTCAGAGCCATCAACTGGAACCAAAATATGTTTGTATTGTTGAGCCATATTGCGGTGCCTCCTTAATTATTTACCTCTATTATACACTGAAATAAAAATGACAGTAAAGCCTTGATCGTCTAGTTTTTTCGTTGAGTTGCTTGAAAATGACCCATTAAGGAATATGCCATCAGTGTCTCACAAACACAACCGATCACAACCATGGTGACGATAAAGAAAACTGAATTAGTCCATGCAGAAATAATCGCTAAGATCCCAATAACTGAAAGAATGATTCCCCAAGCTGTTAGGGACTTGGAAAGCGCAGGTTGTTTTTCTGGATGGAAAATTAAGAATGGCTTATGAAGATGGGTTAAGAAGAATATTCCTTCATAGACGGCAATCAAACCAAAAAGAGTCATCAAAATAGATAATAACATTGATAAACCTCGTAATTATTAATAGTTTAGAAAAATTGAAAAGCTCCTCATTTTGAGCTTAATCAGCACTATTTAGGTACTTTAAAATGGCAAAGAGGTCGAGTTAATTCTCGGCCTCCATAAACCTATGTACGAAAACTCCGTTAGTGCCGTTAATTGTCATTCAGTGTTGACCTGTGTTTAAGACAGGTGGGACACGACTGTTAGCTATTCAGTTACCAAGTGAAAAGGCATACTGGCCAACTAACGAAGCACTAGTCCCAAAGTTATAAGACTGTAAGGCAAACCTGCGTTTAGACAACGCGTACACCACAGAATTTTCATCATTAATGTTAGCATGATCCAACAATTTTAGCAATTAGTTAGGATGACGGTGGTTCTTTTGAAGACCATTTTTTTGTGCATTCCTTAATTGCCAGTATTGATTACCAAGTGCTTGCTCAAACCGACCATTTTTCTTGGGGTGGAAATATTGTGCGTTGCGGATTCGGTCGGGAAGATATTGTTGAGCTACCCAATCCTGGGAATAGTCATGAGGGTAAAGGTAGTCGTTTCCGTGACCAAGCTTACTAGCACCCTTATAGTGAGCGTCTTTCAAGTGATCTGGAACATCACCTGTTCCACCAGCACGGACTTGTTCAAGTGCACTATCAACGGCACTAATACCAGAATTAGACTTGGGTGAGAGGCATAGTTCAATCACAACGTCAGCTAAGGGGATCCGTGCTTCGGGCAAGCCAACCTGTTGGGCTGCTTGAACTGCAGTGACAGCTCGTTGAACAGCTGGCATGTTAGCCAAACCAATATCCTCATAGGCGGTGACCATTAATCGCCGACAAATACTGATTAAATCGCCAGCCTCAATCAATCGTGCTAAATAATAGAGAGCGGCGTCAGTATCTGAACCACGAATTGACTTTTGAAAAGCAGAGATGACGTCATAGTGAGCGTCCCCATCTTTATCACCCGTGATCGCTTTCTTTTGAACACTCTCTTCGATTACTGGAAGAGTCAGATGGATGATCCCATCTTCACCTGGATCAGTTGATTTAGCTGCTAATTCAAGCCCATTGAGAGCACTTCGCAAATCACCATTAGTGGCTAGCAGGAGTTGTTCTTCTGCATCATCATCTAACTTAATTGGCATTTTTCCTAAGCCACGCTCCGTATCCGTTAATGCCCGGTCGACAGCGATTTTCATATCATCGATCGAGAGGGGATGGACGGGGAAGATTTGCGTCCGACTACGAATTGCGGGGTTAATGCTAATATATGGGTTTTCAGTTGTCGCCCCGATTAAGATAATCCGACCGCTTTCCAGGTGTGGAAGAAGGAAGTCCTGTTTACTTTTATCTAACCGGTGAATTTCATCGAGTAGGAGGATCACAGTACCGCTCATCTTCGCTTCTTCGGCAACAATTTGCAAATCCTTTTTACTATCTGTCGCGGCGTTGAGTTTTCTGAAAGCATATTTAGTTGAACCAGCAATGGCACTTGCAATACTTGTCTTTCCTGTGCCAGGTGGCCCGTAAAGTATCATTGAAGAAAGCATCCGGGCCTTAACCATTCGAGAAATGATTTTATTAGGGCCAACCAGATGCTGTTGACCGACGACTTCTTCAAGGGTTCGTGGTCGCATCCGATATGCTAATGGTTGCAAGATTAATTTTCCTTCTTTCTAGTAAAGATTCTTGACCAGAGACTAGTCTTTTTAACCTGGTCAGTAGTATTAGCGGGTTGCTCTTGAGTATCTGGGTAACGTTTTTTTACATCGACTGGTGATTGGTAGACCGCCTTTTTAGCAGCAACAACAACCGCCAGTGAGTCAGGGTTAGTACGAAATTCTGGATCCGTTTTTAATGTAAAGTTAGCATTTGCATCGGTCGCAGCTTTGATATAGTTATGAAGTTCATCGTGGGGCAGGTTACCGTTTAAAAATACTTGATTGCCGATGCCACGAGATAGCTCCTGTGCAACTAATGATGACCAGTCGCGTTCTTGAAGTTCAGCGACACTGATGGTTAAACATACTCGTTCACGAAAAGTACCTAAATATTTCCGTTGTTCGTCAGGTTTAATCTTGGGAGTTCCATAAATAGCGTTATCGATTCGCTGTTCCATATCGGATTTATTGCTCATTATTTCAACGCCCCCTTGTTTGGTGTGCTAGTAACATTATAACAAGAAAGTTAAAAAACGCATGACAGGTGATATCTGCCATGCGTCGCTTAGGATGATGTTTTATATATTAGATTGTTAATTACCAATATCTAATGCTTGGTGAGTTAACTTAGGGAAAATGTGGGTATCAGCCCAACCAGTAATGGCACCCTGGAAAGCAAGGGCAAATAATGTCCCAAGACCAAAGTTATAGATTCCTCCCTGCATCACAGCAGCAATGATTGCCATGATTGTAGGTGGAATGTAGGACAACCACATCGCTACGGTTGCATTACCCTTACAATACCGGAAACGGATGATTTGGAAAAGATCATCAGCTGGGTGTAGCACTAGATTGGCCCGCTGGTAGATTGAAATGGCAGTTCCGATAAAGGCAACCCCAAGGAAGTTAATCAAAACGTAAAGGATAACCATTGGTAGGGAAGTTGCATCAGGCATAATCCGGTTGAAGATGTTAGGGAACCACTGAATGAAGAGTGAGAATGGTAACATGAAAATAAAGTTACCACCAATTCGCCGCCAATCCCACTTGTGCATTAGGATCGCGTTCAAAACTGAAGTTAACATTCCAAGGACCATGAATGCCCAGAATAAAGTAGTTGGCTTGTTACCGAGAACGGCAATCCCCAAGTTGTTTTCTGCGGCTGTCCAGTAGGCTGAACCAAGAAATTGGGGATGGATGTGTGAACTGGTAACTAAAGTAAGAACATTTCCCATTGAGTTGATAACAATTGAAAATGCGAAGAATGACCAGCTAGCGGCTAATGAAATTGTCCGCTTTTGTACCTGTCCTTCTGTTGGTAATTCGTCGTTCATAATTATGCTCCTTTTATAAATGACATTTTTAATCGTGAATTACTTCACGCTTGTTACGATTTATAAATTTACAACCTTCCTAAAGGCTTGTCAATAGGGCGATTAGCGCTATCTTGCTAATTATAAATAAAATTATAGAAGGATATGCTAACCGGTTGACATATGCCCGAATTAAAACGTGAAAATTGAAAAATAATAAATTTTAAGTTATTTTGTCAGAAAGGAGGATTTAGATGAAAATAATTATTTCTCCAGCCAGAAGAATGAAGAGTGATCCTGATTCGCTACCTTATCAAGAACTGCCTAAATATATTGAACAAAGTCAAGAAATACTAACATGGTTACGTTCGTTAAGTTTTGCTGATTTACATAAACTGTGGTGGAATTGCAGTATGAAGATTGCGCAAACAAATTATCGTCGCGTTCAGGAAATGGAATTAACTAAGAACCTTACGCCTGCAGTCTTAGCTTTCCAAGGGTTGCAATATCAATATATTGGAGCAGGGGTGATGACAGAAAGTGAACTCCAATATTTGCAAAGGCATTTACGTATTCTATCTGGCTTTTATGGCTTGTTAAAACCCTTTGATGGAATTACGCTGTATCGTTTAGGAATGGGTGACCGTGCTAAAGTAGCAAACACCAAAAGTCTTTATGATTTTTGGGGCGATCGGTTGTACCGAGATTTATATCATAAGAATCAAGTCGTGGTTAACCTTGCTTCTAATGAGTATTCAAAAGCAATTAAGCCGTACCTCAAACCAACAGACCAAATGATCACCTGTGTCTTCGGTGAACTAATTGATGGCCGAATTAAGCAGAAGGCAACCTTAGCTAAAATGGCACGGGGTAATATGGTTCGTTTTTTAGCAGAAAACAATATTGTTGATGTTGAAGGACTAAAGCAATTTAATGTTAGCGGATATACTTTTCGTGCTGATCTTTCTGACAATGAAACGTTCTATTTTGAATTAAGAAAATAAAAAAGGGAGTGGGACTAAGCTCGTTTACGAGTTTATAGTCCCACCCCCGCGAGGATGGCTAGGATCTCTGGATGTTGATTTATCAACGTTCAGAGTCCAGACAGCTACCGCGCTGTAAATAACATATCTTTAAAATAATAAAGAGGTCGAGATATTTCCCGACCTCTTTTTGCTTAGTAATACTGATGATATTACTTGTTGTAGAATTCAACGATAAGTGATTCATCAATATCTGCATCCATGTCTTCACGAGCAGGGATACGGTTTAACTTACCTTCAAGCTTGTCAGCGTCGAAGTCAACGTATGATGGACGAGAAACAACTGCTTCAACAGCGTTCTTGATTACATCAAGGTTCTTTGACTTATCACGAACAGCGATAACTTGACCAACACTAACTTCGTATGAAGGAATGTCAACGCGCTTGCCATCAACAGTGATGTGGCCATGGTTAACCAATTGACGAGCTTGACGACGAGTAGTAGCCAAACCAAGACGGTAAACCATGTTGTCAAGACGACGTTCAAGTAAGGCCATGAAGTTGGCACCGTGAGTACCTTCCTTGATCTTACCGGCACGTACGAAAAGGTTTGAGAATTGACGTTCAGTCATTCCGTACATGAAACGAAGCTTTTGCTTTTCACGGAGTTGAGTTCCGTATTCTGAAAGCTTACCATGACGATCACGACCATGATCACCAGGAGCGTATGCCCGGCGAGCTAATTCTTTACCAGTACCTGAAAGTGAAACGCCTAAGCGACGTGAAACACGCCAGCTAGGACCTGTATAACGTGACATAAATAAATTCCTCCAATAATTTTGTTGGAGTAAAATAATCCGATGTGAGATTGACATTCGTGCAGGCTGATCTGAATTGTTCACCCTTGCAGCTGGGTTACTAAAAACACCGAATGGCACCAGTCTGTTGACGAGCTTGCCCCTCACTGCTGCATTATTTTACACAAAGAATAATATACAACAACTAACCATGCTTAGTCAATAGTTGCCATTAGTCGTTTAGCAAATTCAACCATACCATCAGCAAATTGTTGGTCAAAGCGACTAAGGATTGGGGCATCAAGATCAAGTACACCATAGAGTGAACCATCGTCCTTAAACATTGGAACCACTAATTCGGACTTGGCGGCACTATCACAAGCAATATAGGAAGAAAACTTAGTAACATCGTCAACAATTTGAACTTCCTTACTTGATGCAGCAACTCCACATACTCCCTTGCCAAGATCAATGTGCATACATGCTACTTTTCCTTGGAAAGGTCCTAAATCAAGTTGATTTGTTTCAGGATTGTAGAGATAAAAACCAGCCCAGTTCAAGTTATCAATACTTTCATTTATGAGGGCACTAGCATTAGCCAAATTTGCAATTGCAGAGTGCTCATCTGTAAGGAGGGCAGTGACCTGTTCATTTAATAAAGAGATATCCGCCATTTTTACGTCCTTCTTTCTATTTAATGTTAAATTGATCCCAGTAATGATGAAGCATTATGTTATAATTTTCATAGAATTTTAGAGCCTTTGTGTACTTTTGTCAACGACGGCTTAAAGATGTAGGTGGATAAATTGGTTTTTCAAATAATAATTGGGATTTTAATAGTTCTTGCAATTGTTCTTGGCGGTCTGTATTACTACCAGAAGCGGATGATTCGGCAGTACGAAGAGATCAGCAGTCAATTCGAACACTTAAAAGATTTAAAGATAGAACAGCAATTTGATGAAGTTGAAGAGTTAAAAGTAACCGGTGACTCTCAGGAGCAACTAAAGCAATTACAAAAGAAGTACGCTGATGAGGTTACTCCACGGATTAATGAAATTGTTGAAGAAGTAAAGAAAATTAAGCCATTAATTCACACTAGCAAGGCTTTTACTATTTCAGGGAAACTAAATGACTTGAAGCTAGCGATTAGTAATGTGCAGGATGAACTTTCAAAGATCAAATCAGCATTGCATCATCTTGAAGAGCTTCATCGGGCACATCAACAGGCGATTGATCAAATTAAACAACGGTATCGTCATTTTCACCATGTTCTTGATGAAAAGAGTTTTGAATATGGCGATAGTATTAAGATGCTTAATGAACAGCTTGATCAACTTGAACAACAGTATGATAAGTTCACCAAATTGACCCAAGATGGTGATTATGATACGGCGCAAAATGAATTGACTGACCTAAAGAAGAAAAATCAGGATTTCGCCAAATTAGTTGAACAGGTGCCAAAAGTTTACAAGCCACTAGTTGCTGAATTCCCTACACAATTAGATGAGTTGGCAAGTAGTTATGAGCAGCTAACTAAACAGAATTATCGTTTTACTACGGATGATATTCCTGAACGGGTAACGCAGCTCCGGCAAACTTGCCAAGAAAACATCAATCAAATTAATAAACTAGAAATCGCTGGGATTGATGATTCAAATAAAGATATTGCAAATCAAATTGATGATTTGTATGCAGTTATGCAAAGTGAAATTGATGCTCGACCACAAGTTGAACACTTGATGGGAGTTTTAGGCAAATTTATTACCCATGCAACGACCCAAAATAACGAATTAAGTAATGAACTTGATCGACTCAGTATTAATTACACTTTAAATAATCATGAAATTGAAACAGCACGGTCATTAAATGAACAAATCATTAATATTAACAAAGAATATACTAGTGATCAGGAAGCAATTAACGATCATACTGCAATTTACAGCCAGGTCTTGGATCGGCAAAGTAAGAATGAAAAGTCATTAACTGAGATTGAAAAACAACAAGCCAAAATTAATGATGAAGTGGCTAAGCTTCAGGAAGACCAACAACGAGCAGAACAAATGCTGCAAAAGTTTTCTACTCAATTACGGACAACCAGAAGACAAGTTGAAATGCTTAACTTGCCTGGGCTCCCTAAGGATTACCTTGACTACTTCTTTGGTGTAAGTGATGAGATTAAGAAGCTTGCCGAAGAACTTAAAAAATATAAGGTTAATATGGATGAGGTAACTAAGCAATTAATTATCGTTGAATCTGACCTCGAAACATTGGATGAGAAGACAAGTGATATTCGAGATAGCGTTGAATTGACTGAACGTCTTCAACAGTACGCTAATCGATTCGGCGATAATTCAAAGGTCGCTGCCGCTGCCGTTAAGTCACAAGAACAATTCAATAAATTTAATTACACCGCCAGTTTGGAAACAATCGCTACTGCTCTAGAGGAAGCAGAACCCGGTAGTTACAAGCGGATTGAAGATAGTTACTATAATGAAAATAATCATTAATGAGTAACGATAAATAATTAAAAGAACGCAGAACCCTTGTTTTAAGACAAAAGTTCTGCGTTCTTTAATATTATCTGTTATAATAAAAAATCGGTTTGATGGTGTCGTAACTCAAGATGCCTATCCAATTTGCGCATTAATAATATTTATAATCAAGCTTTGTTTGATGAAAGGAAAATAAGCATGATCTATTTTGATAATAGTGCGACAACCCAAGTAGCACCAGAGGTTTTGCAAACCTATAATACTGTTAGTCAAAAGATCTGGGGAAATCCAAGCAGCTTGCATAATTTTGGTGAGGAAGCTTGGAATTTGCTAGGACAAGCACGGCAGCAAATTGCTAATTTATTCCATGTTAATCCAGTTGAAATTATTTTTACCAGTGGTGGCTCTGAAGGAGATAACTGGGTCATTAAGGGTACTGCAATGGCTAAGCGACGGTTCGGCAAGCACATCATCACTACATCTGTTGAACACGCGGCGGTTCGCAATCCAATTGAACAGCTTCGTGAACTTGGTTTTGATGTAACTTACCTTCCTGTTGATAAAGAGGGGAGAATTAATCCTGCTGATCTTAAGGCAGCTATTCGTCCCGACACCATTCTGGTATCAGTAATGGCAGTTAACAACGAGATTGGTACGATTCAGCCAATTAAAGAAGTTGGAGAAATCTTAAAGGACTATCCAAATATTCATTTCCATGTTGATGCAGTTCAAGCAATTGGAAAGGGCATTGATGACCTTGTCTTCAGTGACCGGGTTGACTTTGCTACCTTCTCTGGGCATAAGTTCCACGCACCACGGGGAACAGGCTTTGTTTATGTCAAATCAGGACGGAAGCTTGAACCATTAGTCGCTGGTGGTGGTCAAGAAAACGGCTTACGGAGCGGAACGGAAAATACTCCTGGGGATGTTGCTTTAGCACGGGCTATCCGCTTAGTAAAAGAAAATGAAGCAGCAGCGGTTAAACGTGAACAAGCAATTAAGGAAAGAATCTATGATCACATTAAACAATTTGATCATGTAAAGATTTTCTCTGGACGTGATGAAGGCTTTGCGCCTCACATTCTCTGCTTTGCAATTGTTGGTGTTCGTGGTGAGACGATTGTGCATGCATTTGAAGATCAGGATATTTACATTTCTACTACTAGTGCATGTTCATCAAAGAAGAGTGCTGAAGCTGGTACCCTTGCTGCAATGAAAGTTCCTGAAAATGAAGCAACTAGCGCAGTGCGGATCAGTCTTGGCGATCAAAACACACTTGAAGAAGCTGACGAATTTAATAAGACTTTTGATCAGTTATACGATGGTTTCAAAAAGATTATTGAATAGGAAGGAGGAATAAGAGTGGATTATACAGAAATTATGGTCCGCTACGGCGAGTTATCGACTAAAGGTCATAATAAGAAGAACTTTATCGATCGCCTTGGTTCAAACGTGCGGAAGGCACTTCATAAGTTTGATCAAGTAAAAATTCATGCTCAACGGGATCGTCTTCACGTTGAATTAAATGGTGCAGACTATAACCAAGTAATGGACCGGTTGAAGGATGTCTTTGGTATTCAAAATTTTTCACCTTCAATTAGAGTAGATAAGACCTTTGAAGCTACCGCAGCGGCTGCTGAACAAATGATCAGAGAACAAGTTAAAAAGCCAATTAAGTTTAAAATTAATACTCGGCGTTCTGACCACAAGTTCCCAATCGACACTTTTGAAATGAACGATCGCCTTGGGGGTTACTTGTTAGAGAAGTTCCCTGACCTCTTAAAGGTTGACGTTCACCACCCTGATTTAACTTTACGGGTTGAAATTCGATTAAACGGTATTTTCCTATCTAGTGAAACAATTAAAGGTGCTGGTGGATTGCCAGTCGGTACTGCCGGAAAGGGAATGATGATGCTTTCTGGTGGGATCGATTCACCAGTTGCCGCATATCTGGGGATGAAGCGTGGAGTTTCCATGGAAATGGTCCACTTCTTCAGTCCTCCGTACACTAGCCCACAAGCTTTGGCAAAAGCAAAGCAATTGACTAGTAAGTTAGCTCGGTATAGTGGGAGTATTCGGTTTATCCAAGTACCATTTGCAGAAATTCAAGAAACTGTAAAGGAAAAAATTCCTGAAGGTTACTTAATGACTGTTCAACGACGGATGATGTTACGGTTAGCTGCGGCAATTACAATGAAACGTAAGGGCCTTGCTATCTTCAATGGTGAATCACTTGGACAAGTGGCATCACAGACAATGGAGAGTATGCTAGTAATTAACGATGTTACCAACTTACCTGTTCTCCGGCCAGTCTTGTCTTACGATAAAACTGAAATTATCGATGTTGCTAAAAAGATCGATACATATGATTTATCTATTTTGCCATATGAAGATTGCTGTACCGTCTTTACCCCACCTTCCCCAAAGACAAAGCCAAATCTGATGAAGACTCGGAAGTACGAGGAACGATTAGATATTGATGCCTTGATTAAACGGGCACTTGATGGGATTGAAATTACCGAAATTCATTCTGGTGAAGATTTCTTGAACCAAAATGAAGATGTTTTTGCGGAACTTCTTTAAACTTCTGCTTGACGATGGTTTTTAAATTAGCTATCATACAAACAAATAGTAAATGCGTTGACTAAAAGAGTAGTTAAGCTTTTTCTTGGCAGAGAGGAAACGAAAGGTGAAATGTTTCTAAGAAAGACTTGATGAAAGTAGTTTAGTAGCAATCTAACTGAACTGATAGTAGGTTAGAGCGGTTCATTTTACCGTTATAAAATGACTGAGTGGGATTACATTATTGGTGTAATCTAAAATAGGTGGTACCGCGGAGCTCGTCCTATATCTAGGGCGAGCTTTTTTATTTTCTCAACGCAAGAACTTAATTTCTATTTATTAGAGGAGGACTTCAGATGAGTACTGAAAAAGAAATGTCCACTAAGTACGATCCAACGGCTGTTGAAGCTGGACGTTACCAATGGTGGATTGATCAAGGCTTATTTAAGCCTAGTGGTGATAAGAAGGCACATCCATATTCAATCGTTATTCCACCACCGAATGTTACTGGTAAGTTGCACTTGGGTCATGCCTGGGATACAACTTTGCAGGATATGATTATTCGGCAAAAGCGGATGCAAGGGTATGATGTCTTATGGCTTCCAGGAATGGACCACGCCGGAATCGCAACCCAAGCTAAGGTTGAAGCACGGTTACGGAAGCAAGGAATTTCTCGTTACGATCTTGGCCGTGAAAAGTTTGTTCAACAAGTATGGGACTGGAAAGACGAATATGCTGATATTATCCATAAGCAATGGGCTAAAATGGGGATTTCAGTTGATTACGATCGTGAACGGTTCACTTTGGATAAGGGATTGAACAAGGCTGTTCGCAAGGTCTTCGTTGATTTATACAAGAAAGGCTTGATCTACCGGGGAACTTATATTATTAATTGGGATCCTCAAGCACGGACCGCATTGTCTGATATTGAGGTTATTCACAAAGATGATAAGGGTGCTTTCTACCATGTTAAGTATCCATTTACTGATGGTACTAAGTTCAATGGCAAGGATTACATTGAAATTGCAACTACTCGTCCAGAAACCATGTTTGGTGATGAAGCGGTTGCTGTTAACCCTCATGATGAACGGTACAAGGATTTGGTTGGTAAGCATGTTCGTGTACCATTGGTTGATCGAGAAATCGAAATCATTGCTGATGATTACGTAACTCCTGACTTTGGTACTGGGATGGTTAAAATTACTCCAGCCCATGATCCTAACGACTTTAAGGTTGGTAAGCGTCATAATCTTCCTGAATTGAACACAATGAATGAAGATGCTTCAATGAATGAAAATGCTGGAAAGTATGAAGGTATGGACCGCTTTGAAGCTCGTAAAGCAATGGTTAAGGATCTTCAAGATCAAGGTTACATGCTAAAGATTGATCCAATTGTACACTCAGTTGGACATTCAGAACGGACTGGTGTTCAAGTTGAAGCCCGTCTTTCTACTCAATGGTTTGTTAAGATGAAGCCATTAGCTGAAGCAGCCTTGAAGAACCAAAAGACTGATGATCGTGTTAACTTCATCCCAGGTCGCTTTGAAAATACCTTCACACAATGGATGGAAAATATTCATGACTGGGTTATTTCTCGTCAATTATGGTGGGGTCACCGGATTCCAGCATGGTACAACAAGAAGACCGGCGAAGTTTATGTTGGCATGGAAGCACCAAAAGATGCTGAAAACTGGGAACAAGATAAGGACGTATTGGATACTTGGTTCTCCAGTGCCCTTTGGCCATTCTCAACAATGGGCTGGCCAGACACTGATGCACCTGACTACAAGCGTTACTTCCCAACTAACACATTAGTTACTGGTTATGACATTATCTTCTTCTGGGTTTCTCGGATGATTTTCCAATCACTCGAATTTACAGGTAAGGCACCATTTAAGAATGTTTTACTTCACGGTTTAATTCGTGATGAGCAAGGTCGGAAGATGAGTAAGTCACTTGGTAACGGGATTGATCCAATGGACGTTATTAAGAAGTACGGTGTCGATGCGCTACGGTGGTTCTTAATTACTGGTTCAACTCCTGGTCAAGATATCCGGTTCAGTTACACCAAGATGGATGCGGCTTGGAACTTCATCAACAAGATTTGGAATGCTAGTCGTTATGTAATTATGAATCTTGGCGACATGCCTGCACCAGTTCTTCCTGATAAGGATAAGTGGGACTTAGCTGATCGGTGGATTTTGAGTCGCTTGAACGCCACTGTTAAGCAAGTTAGTGATCAGTTTGAAAAGTTTGAATTTGGTGAAGCTGGTCGAGCACTTTATAACTTCATCTGGAATGATTTCTGTGACTGGTATATTGAAATGACCAAGGAGAAACTCAACAACGGTTCTGATGAAGAAAAGGCCAACACCAAGAACATTCTTGGCTACGTACTTGATCAAATCCTCAAGCTGATGCACCCAATTATGCCATTTGTTACTGAAAAGCTTTGGCAATCAATGCCACATGAGGGTAAGTCCATCATGGTTGCCAAGTACCCAGTCGCTCATGACGAATTTGATGATGAAACTGCTACTGAACAAATGAATCACTTGATTGAGTTGATTACTGCTGTTCGGAATATTCGAAATAAGGCCAATGCACCAATGTCAAAGCCAGTTGATTTAATCATTAAGGTTGAAAATGATCATCTTGGTGACATCTTCAAGGCAAACGAAGATTACATCGATCGTTTCTGTCATCCAGAAAAGTTAACTATTGGTACTGACGTTGAAACACCAAAGTTAGCTTTGTCAGGAATTATTACCGGAGCAGAAGTTGACATCCCAATGGCTGAATTGGTTGACCTCGACAAAGAACGTGCACGGATGAAGAAGGAAATCGAAAGCCTTGAAAAAGAAGTTCAACGTTCAGAAAAGAAGTTAGGTAACGAAAACTTTGTTAAGAATGCTCCAGAAAAGGTTGTTGAAGAAGAACGAACTAAGGCTAAGGAATGGCAACAAAAGCTTGATGCTGCTAAGGATCGTTTAGATTCACTTCAAGAAGCCTAGAGGATAATAGAGTAATTAACAAAAAGAGTATGATAAATTCATCATACTCTTTTTTTGATCTTAATTTTTTTAGAATCAAATATCATTTGATAAGACGCGTAATACAGCGGAATCAAGCGATCCTATTTAAGAAAAAGGTAAAATAATTAGGAATAAAAATTGTAATTACTTATCAACAGTATTATGATTGTAATTGAATGAAACACGGTAACGGTTTCACGTTTATTACTTCATTGGAGGGAGGCTTTTATTATGAGTATTCTTAGTCTTGCGCGATTTCAATTTGCGATGACTACGGTGTACCACTTTTTCTTTGTTCCATTCACAATTGGAACGGGGTTCGTTGTAGCCATTATGGAATCAATGTATATTCATACTAAGAATGAATCATATAAAAAAATGACAAAGTTCTGGGGAAACATTTTTCTCCTGAGTTTTGCTGTTGGTGTTGTTACAGGAATTATTCAAGAATTCCAATTTGGGATGAACTGGTCTGATTATTCACGGTTTATGGGTGATATCTTTGGTGCCCCATTAGCCTTGGAAGCTTTGCTATCATTCTTTATTGAATCTACATTTATTGGTCTCTGGGTATTTACTTGGGATAAGGTAAAACCAGGACTCCATGCATTCTTTATTTGGATGACTTGTTTTGGTTCCTTGACTTCTGCTTTGTGGATTTTAACCGCTAACTCATTTATGCAACACCCAGTTGGTTACGAAATCCGTAACGGACGGGCAGAAATGGTTAACTTTGGTGCCTTACTAAAGAACCCTCAATTATGGTTCGAATATGGGCACGTAATTTTGAATGCATTGATGATGGGTGCAGTTATTTTTGCTGGGTTGACTGCTTTTCAACTTTTGAAGAAGAAGAACATTTCAACTGAAGCACAAACAATTTACAAGAAGACAATGCGTCTTAGCTTGTGGATCTCATTAATCTTTGCAGTCTTTGGCTTAGTCCTTGGTGATCTTCAAATGCAATACTTGGTTAAAGAACAACCAATGAAGTTTGCTGCAACTGAAGATGTTTATACTACAACTGGTAAGCATGCACCATGGACAATCGTTGGTATTGCTAACACTAGGGAACACAAGGTTCAAAATAATATTGATGTTCCATATGCATTAAGTATTTTAACTTATCACAAGACTTCTGGTGCCGTTACCGGGATGAATGAATTAAATGCTCAATATAAACAAAAGTATGGTAAGAATATTGATTACTATCCACCAGTAAATACCTTGTTCTATAGCTTCCGGATTATGTGTGCAATTTCTGCTTGGATTATCTTAGTTTCATTCGTTGGCTTAATTATGAGTCGACCAAAGTCAGAATCGTTGTACAAGCATAAGTGGACGTTATGGGTACTTGGCTTAACGACATTCCTTCCATTTATTGGTAATACAGCTGGTTGGTTTGTTACTGAATTCGGTCGTGTTCCTTGGACTGTTTACGGTCTCTTTACCATTCAACAAAGTGTTTCACCAAATGTCTCTGCAGCATCATTGTTGACTTCTAACATTATTTACTTCTTGCTGTTTACTACATTGGCAATTACTTTGATTGGTTTAATTGTTCGGGAATTAAGAAAGGATCCAACTCAGGTTATTGAGCCTAAGTTTAAGAAGGTCCTCGATCCATTTGATAAGGAGGCGTTCTAAATGAGTTTTCTCCAATTATTGTGGTTCATTTTGATTGGCGTACTCTTTGCGGGCTTCTTCTTCCTTGATGGATTTGATTACGGTGTTGGAATGGCAACTGTAACATTAAGTAGTGATGAAGCTGAACGTGATCAAATGGTTCGGACAATCGGACCTGTTTGGGACGGTAATGAAGTTTGGTTAATTACAGCTGGTGGGGCAATGTTTGCTTCATTCCCTTACTGGTATGCAAGTTTGTTCAGTGGCTACTACCTGATTTTGATGTTAGTCCTCGTTGGCTTAATTATCCGTGGTGTATCATTCGAGTTCCGTGCTAAGAGCCCAATGCCACGTAAACGGATTTGGGACTTTGCATTAGGACTTGGTAGTTTTATGGCACCATTCTTCCTTGGAATTATGTTCATTAGTATGATCCAAGGAATGCCAATTGATGCTAATGGTAACTTCCATGCAACCTTCTTCGATTACATTAACTGGTTCTCAGTTGTTGGTGGGGTTGCATTAACTCTGCTGACCTACCTTCACGGATTGAATTACATCGCATTAAAGACTGTTGGTGATATTCGTCAACGGGCTAACAATGTTGCTCAATTCTTATACTGGGTTCTTTACGTTGGATTGGTTGTCTTCGCATTGATGTTAATCTTTATGACTGACTTCATGAAGGTTCACCCAGTCGCAACAATTACTATGTTGGTTGTAATGGTTGTTCTGACAATTATTGCTCACGCAGCTGCTATTATAGGAAAAGAACTTACTGCATTTATTTCCAGTGGTTTAACCTTAGTTGCATTGGTTGCATTATTGTTTATCGGCTTATTCCCACGGGTATTGATTAGCTCAATTAGCCCACGTTATGACCTCTTAATTCAAAATGCATCATCAACTCAGTACACATTGACAGTAATGACAATTGCTACATGCTGCTTATTGCCATTTGTTCTTGCTTATACAATCTGGGCATACTGGATCTTCCGTAAGCGGATTACAATGCCAGTAGTTACGGAGGCTAAGTAAGTATTATGATTGATCGATTACTCTTCACACTAAAGGGGAGCAAGCAGATCATGATAAAGCTTGTAGGGTTTTACGTCCTACAAGCTTTTCTTATCATTGGTCAAGCGATTTCGCTAGCATCACTATTAACTAATTTGTGGCAGGGTCACCCGCTGCAAAAGGAATTTGGCTGGTTACTCGGATTTGCAGGTTGTTTTATCGGAAGACATATCATTAATTGGTGTGATACCGTCCTTCTTGACAATTATGCCCGTACCACTGCTCTGGCTTTGCGTCAGCAGTTATTGGTTAAGCTCTTCAAATTAGGCCCACAATTAGTACAACAACAAGGAACAGGAAATATTGTTACCTTGACACTAGATGGGATTTCTGAAGTCGAGAACTACATTAACCTACTATTTAGTAAGTTTGTCAGCATGATGGTTATTCCAGTGATGCTATTAATTGTTGCTTTTTACTTAGACTGGATCTCGGGATTAGTAATGCTCCTCGTTTACCCGTTGATTATTTTGTTCATGATTATTCTAGGGTACGCAGCAAAAGCTAAAGCAGATCGTCAATATGCTAGTTTTCAAATGCTGTCAAACCACTTTATCGATTCGCTACGAGGGATTGATACCTTAAAATACTTTGGCCTGAGTAAACGCTATTCAAAAAGTATTTTTCGTTCTAGTGAACGTTTCCGCAAGTCAACAATGAGTGTGATTCGGGTGGCAATGTTATCTACGTTTGCCCTTGATTTCTTCACAACCTTATCAATCGCAGTGTTGGCAGTTTTTCTTGGCTTACGATTGATTAATGGCCACTTGCTTTTATTCCCGGCTTTAGGGATCTTGATTTTAGCTCCAGAGTACTTCATGCCAATTCGTAATTTTGCAAATGATTACCATGCAACCCTTAATGGAAAGAACTCCTTCCATGCTGTGGAAAAAATTCTCAATGAAGAAGTTCCTCCTGAACCACATGTTGATATTCAACAGTGGCAAGAAGATAGTCAGCTTGACTTAACAAATGTTGAATTTCAGTATCCACATGGTAGTCATCTAAAGCCAATTAACTTAAAACTTAAAGGCTTCCAAAAGGTTGGCATAGTTGGAATGAGTGGTGCTGGGAAGACAACGTTAATTAACCTTCTCAGTGGCTTCCTTCAACCAACAGCCGGTCAAATCAAAATTCAAAATCAAGAAGTTGCATCCTTAAACATTAAGGATTGGCAGAAACAAATTATTTATATTCCTCAAGATCCATATATCTTTGATGATACCTTGAGAAATAACATTAGTTTCTATACTCCAAATGTTAGTCAAGAAAAGATAGACCAAGCGGTAGAAATTGTTGGTCTTACTGAACTAGTCCACGAGTTGCCAGATGGATTAGATACTCTAATTGGAAAAGGTCACCGTCAATTAAGTGGTGGTCAGGCGCAACGAATCGCTTTAGCTCGGGCATTCTTGGATCAGTCACGACGAATCTTAATTCTTGATGAACCAACTGCCCACCTTGATATTGAAACTGAACTAGAACTAAAAGAACGGATGATTCCGATCATGAAAGACAGGTTAGTTCTCTTTGCTACCCACCGTCTTCACTGGATGAGGCAAATGGATCATATTGTGGTTATGAAACACGGTCAGGTAATTGAACAGGGAACCTACGATCAACTAATGGCCAAACCAGGTTACTTTAATGATTTAATATTCGATCGGGCTAAGGAGGGAGAATAATGAGTAAAATACCTTTATTAAAAGCTCTCCGTCATGATCGCTGGGTTCGACCTTTCTTAAGAAAGTATCGGTGGACATTAACATTAGCAATTTTACTTGGTATTTTAACCTTTGTTTGTGCTGATGGACTAATGTTTACTGCAGGGTACCTGATTAGTAAGTGTGCCACGATGCCATTTAACATCTTACTTGTCTATGTACCAATTGTTTTAACTCGTGCTTTTGGAATTTTTCGACCAGTTTTTCACTATGCAGAACGTTTAACTAGTCATAACTGGGTTTTAAAAATGACCTCAGTGTTCCGGAAAAAGTTATATAACTCATTGGAAAAAGATGCAGTGTTTTTCAATAGTAAGTACCGAATCGGTGATATTTTAGGATTGCTTTCTGAGGATGTTGCCCATATTCAAAACCTGTACTTGAGAACAATTTTCCCAATGTTGGTAGCTTCCGGTTTGTACCTCATTATCGTGATTGCCTTAGGTGCTTTAACTCCCTGGATGGGTCTCCTAATGCTGTTACTATTTGGATTGATTATTTTTGGAATCCCTGTCTGGTCAATCCTGGTTAACGGTGCGCGTCAGGAACAGGAAAAACAAGCAACTAATAAGCTATATTCAGATTTAACGGATAATGTTATGGGAATTACTGACTGGATTCTCTCTGGAAATTCAGCAAAGTATATTCGCCGTCACGACACTCATGAACAGAAATTGATGAGTTCGCAAAAGGCAATGCATCGGTTTAATAACTTCCGTGACTTCCTCCTTCAAATGGTAATTCTCTTAATAATTATTTCCTTAGTTGTTTGGGGATCCTATCGTTTCGGTGGTCACTGGGGCGCTAACTGGATTGCAGCATTTGTTCTTTGCGTATTCCCGTTAGATGAAGCACTAGTAGGTTTGCCAGCTGCTGCACAGCAAACCAATGTCTACACGGATTCGTTGGTACGGTTAAACAATTTGCCACAGACAAGTAAAGAGAAGGCAACTGCTCCTCAAATTGAGGCTCCTTACCAAATTAAGGTTTCAGATGTTAGTTTTAGGTATAGTCCAGATACGAGGCTAATCTTGCAACACTTAAACCTAGATATTCAACCTGGAGAAAAATTGGCTATTCTTGGTCGGAGTGGTGCTGGTAAAAGTACTTTAGCAAGCTTAATTCGTGGAGATCTTAAACCAAGTGATGGTCAAATTACTCTGAATGGCGAACCAACGAGTTCATTTGGTGATCAAATTGCCGATTATATTGGTGTAGTTCACCAGTCTCCATATCTGTTTAATACGACCGTGTTGAATAATATTCGATTGGGAAATGAAGAAGCTACTGAAGATGATGTTTGGGACGTCCTTAAACGTGTCGGCCTGGAGAAAAAGGTTCAACAGTTACCTGAAGGCTTAAATACTAAGATCGGGGAAGCTGGATCAATCTTTTCAGGCGGTGAACGTCACCGGCTTTCATTAGCACGAATTTTGTTGAAGAACGTGCCAATTGTTATTTTGGATGAACCAACTGTTGGTCTTGATCCGTTAACAGAGCAACAGGTTATCGATACCTTTATAAATGAACTAGAGGGAAAGACACTCATCTGGATTACCCACCATTTACAAGGAATTGAAGCAATGGATCAAGTTGTCTTTATTGAAGATGGTAAAATATCAATGAGCGGTACTCCGCAAGAATTGTGGGAAAATAATTCTCATTATCAGAAGCTTAAAAAAGCTGATCAAGGATTGTAAAAAAGAAGAATAAATTTACTAATAATGTTTTATACTAATAAGTAAGTAGGGGATGAATTATTATGAAGAAGATCGTTGTATTAGGTGCCGGATACGCTGGCCTAAAGACAGTTGTCCTCCTTCAAAAGAAATTGAAGGGCGAAGGTAGGATCGTGTTGGTTGATCGGAATACTTATCACTATGAAGCAACCGATCTCCATGAAGTTGCTGCAGGGAACGTTCCTCCTGCAAAGATTTCTTACCAAGCTAGTGATTTGATTAATTCAAAAGTAACTACTTTTATTCAAGATGAAGTTGTAAAGATTAACCCAGACGATAAGACGGTTGAATTAGCTCATCGTGAACAACTCTTAGACTATGATTACTGTGTTGTTAGTCTTGGCTTTACTTCTGAAACCTTCGGAATTGAAGGGGCAAAAGAAAATGCTCTGCAAATGACCAATGTTAAGGAAGCTCTTGAAATCCACAGTCATATTATTGATAAGATGAAGGATTACAAGATTACCAAGAACCCTGACGATTTAAAGATCATTGTTTGTGGTGCCGGTTTTACTGGGATCGAATTAGCAGGGGCCTTAGTAGATGCTCGTCCACGCTATGCCCAAATTGCTGGCGTTCAACCAGAAGATATTCAAATTTACCTTATTGAAGCATCTGAACGGTTACTCCCAATGTTTAATCAAGACTTAGCCGATTATGGAATTAATTTAGTTAAGAAGTTAGGCGTTCATTTGTACACTAGTTGCTTAATTTCACGGATTAAGCCAAGCACTGTTATTTACCAACATGGTCGTGGTAATGGTGATGAATCTATGACAGCTGGAACTATTATTTGGACAACCGGTGTTAGTGGTAGTCCGGTAATGGCTGAATCTGGCTTTAATGAACGTCGTGGTCGGGTTGTCGTTACTGACCACTTGAACGATCCAGATCACGATGATCTTTACATTATCGGGGATGTTGCCGCAGTTATGGCTCCAGGTTCACCACGTCCATACCCAACAACAGCTCAGTTGGCTCTTTCAATGGCAGATTATGTAGCTGAAGACTTAACGGATCGGATCCGTAAGGGCGAACGTGCAAGCGAACCATACACATACAAGTCACTTGGTACTGTTGCTTCTGTTGGTAACACCCGTGGCTTCGGTGTTGCAATGGGACACGAAGTTAAGGGATACCCTGGTTCATTCATGAAGAAGATGATTGCAAACCGTTCGCTTCTTGAAGTCGGTGGCTTGAAGGAACTCTTTGCCAAGGGTCGTTTCGATTTGTATCACTAGAATAAAATCGCGGAAGACGGGAAAGTTCGTTAGTCCGCAATGAATTTAATAAGGTCGTTAGTGCTTAGTACTTAGCAAACACTAACGGCCTTTTAAATATCGACGTGCTATAATCGTATCGATAATAGTTGTCAAAGGATCATTAAAATACCAAAGAGATCGAGTTAGTTTTCATTCTCTTTGAAGCAGTTAGGGGAAAATGATAATGATAAAATCATATGCGGATGCTCTAAATTTTATTCATGGTCGAACACAATTTAAAAAAATCCCAACTCTGGATAGGATGCGTCTCTTTTTGGAGCGTCTTGGCAACCCACAAGAAGGATTAAAGTATGTTCATATAACAGGAACCAATGGCAAGGGCTCAACAGTTGCAATGATGAGAAAAATGTTGATTGAAGCAGGATTGAATGTCGGTAGCTTCACGTCGCCATTTATCACTCGCTTCAATGAAAGAATTGAATATGACGCGGAACAGATTAGCGATGAAGATCTTACGCGGCTGGCACAAAAAGTCGAACCAGTTGTCCACCAATTAGATCAAGAATTACCAACTGGCGGTCCGACAGAATTTGAAATTGATACTGCAATTATGTTCTGTTATTTTGCTGAGAAAAAGCCAGATCTAGTATTGCTTGAAGTTGGGATTGGCGGTCTTTATGATTCCACTAATGTTATTGTTCCTGAAGTAAGCGTAATTACAACAGTTGGCTGGGATCATATGAAGTACCTTGGTAATACTTTAGGAAAGATCGCCCACCAAAAAGCAGGAATCATTAAGAATGATGTCCCGGTAGTAATTGGTAAGCTACCAGAATCTGCACGAGAAGTGATTATTAGTGAAGCAGCTGAAAAGAATTCTCAAGTAATAGAATTAGGCGTTGATTTTTCAGCACGTAAAGTAAATCAACATGCCGTTAAACCTGAAATTGATTACCAAGGTAACATTCTCCATCATTTCCGCGCTAAATTAGGCTTGGCGGGTGATTATCAGGTGGAAAACGCAGCAATTGCGCTTACTGCAACATGTATTGCCTTAGAACGATTAGGGATTCCGCTTAATGCTAATGATCTGAAAAAGGGACTTGAAAAAGTTCAATGGCCAGGAAGAATGGAAAAGGTGATTGACGAACCTCTAGTTCTTCTTGATGGGGCACATAATTTACCAGGAATGCAAGCGCTGGTAAAAACCATTCAAGATGATTTTAGTGATCGTGAGGTTTATATTTTGGTTGCCATCCTAGCTGATAAACAATATGATCTAATGCTTGGTGAATTAGCAAGTCTAGGAAATGTTCATTTAATGGTTACTAACTTTGCTGGACCAGGGCCAAAACGACCAAGTGCTGATTTAACGAGTGTTATTAGTGAATTGAAAACTAAGTACCCAATTCAGATTGCTGAGAATTGGCAGACTGGCTTTGTTCAAATGTCGCGTGAATTAAGTAGTGATGATGTAATGATTGTGACCGGTTCGCTATACTTTATCTCAGAAGTTCGACAAAATTTAAAATAAAAAAATGCAAAGTTCCTTTTTCTTCGTTCTGTATATATAGAACGAGAAAAGGAGCTTTTATTATGTTAACTCAAGAAACTTCTAGTTATTTTGCAGCAGTAGGTCATATTTTGCTCAATGGCAGTAAGGAAAGTGAAGAATTATATCGCGAATTTATTCGTTGCTACCCAACACCAAATGATTTGAAAAACTTAACGCTAGATGAAAGAATGACTTTTATAAAGAAACATCGAGGTGCTGAGAAGGTATTCATGGCCATCTTACTCGGTAAATTGGTATTGCAAAGTAAGTCAGATTTACGTGGTCACGCATATTCCAGTCAATTACTTAGCAGAGAGATGATGGATCGCCTAAGTGGTGAAAATCAGGAAAGTCTCTACTTAGTTGGGACTGATGTTCATAATGAAATCATTGATATTAAGCAGATGTTTGTAGGGGGATTAAGTGAATGTAATGTGTACCCTGATCAGATCTTCCATCGGGCCCTCCTCCAGTCAGCTAATGGAATTGCTATTATTCATAACCATCCTTCTGGCAACGTTGAACCATCGGCTGCTGACATGAGAATGATGGAGAGGCTAGAAAGAGGAAGTAAATTACTAGGAATAACATTTCTTGATTTCCTAATTGTTTCTCAAGATAACTATTACAGTTTCCGAGAAAATCAAGCATTTCAGGAGCGAAGAGACCAGAAAAAGTAAAGAAAACGTTAATTTATTGATTAATCATTCTTCTGAAGTAATTTATTGTGTATATTAATGTTCGTATATGGCTATTTGCTATGGTATAATATGCTCGATATTAGATTAAAAATAATTTTACTAAACGAAGGGAAGAAGCAGATTGCTAGGAATCGGAACCAAAAACATTGGGATCGACCTTGGTACAGCAAACACAATTGTGTATGTTGAAGGCAAGGGAATTGTATTACGTGAACCATCAGTAGTTGCTCGCAATACTAAGACCAATGAAGTCATTTCTGTAGGTAAAGATGCTCGTGATATGATCGGCCGGACTCCAGGTAGTATTACCGCTATTCGTCCAATGAAGGATGGGGTTATTGCTGATTATGATACGACTGTCGCAATGATGAAGTATTACATTGAAAAAGCTCTTGGTAGCGCTAATGGGAAGCCATACGTAATGGTATGTGTTCCAAGTGGAGTTACTGAAGTTGAAAAGCGGGCAGTAATCGATGCTACTCGTGTTGCAGGCGCCAGAGATGCTTATGTTATTGAAGAACCATTTGCTGCTGCCATTGGTGCAGGTCTTCCAGTAATGGACCCAACTGGTAGTATGGTTGTTGATATTGGTGGTGGGACCACTGATGTTGCTACAATTTCCTTAGGTGGAATTGTTTCTAGTCGTTCAATTCGGATGGCTGGTGACGAAATGAATGATGCAATTGCACAATACGTTCGTCAAAACAAGAACTTGTTAATTGGTGAACGGACAGCCGAAAAGATCAAGTGGGATATTGGTTCTGCTTCAGTTGATGCTGCCGAAGAAATGGGCTCAACTGAGGTTCGTGGCCGTGACTTGGTTACTGGTTTGCCAAAGACAATGGAAGTATCTGCTAAGGATGTCTCTGTTGCATTGCAAGATGTTGTCAATTCAATTATTGATGCTATCAAGGGAACCCTTGAAGAAACATCACCAGAAATCGCTGCTGACGTTATCGATCACGGTATCGTTTTAACTGGTGGTGGAGCATTATTAAAACACTTGCCTGATGTAATTGCAGATGCCACTAAGGTTCCTGTATTTATTGCAAACGATCCTCTTGATTGTGTGGCCATCGGTACTGGTGAATCATTAAAGAGTATCGATGTAATGAAAAAGAAGTAATAAGTAATGGGATGGAGCTGGTCGCAAAACGATTTGTTTTGTCCAGCTCTTTCTTATTATCTAGTAAAGTAGTGCTGGAGGAATAAAATGCACAAGTTTTTTTCCAATCGACGGCTAGTTATCCTTGTCTTAATCCTTATTGCATGTTTTGGATTGATGGCTGGTTCCGTAACAATGCGAAATCGGCGAAATACGCCACCATTAATTCAACAATTTGGAAATGATATTGTGGGTTTTGCTGATAGTGTGGTTGCAATTCCTGTTAATGCTGTTCAAGGTGGCTTTGGTTCCATTGATCAGTTGATGAATACCTATTCTGAAAACAGGGAACTAAAGCAACAAGTTTCGGAATTAGCACAAACTAAAGTCCGCGATCAGACGTTAGCAAAGGAAAATAAACAACTCAAGCAAGAATTAAACTTAAATAAATCACTAACTGATTACAATACAATTACTGCTTCAGTTTTGATGCGGACCCCTTCATCATGGCAAAAACAGTTAGTTATTAACAAGGGACAGTCTAACGGAATCAAGAAGAATATGCCGGTAATGAGTGGTAGTGGCTTGATCGGACGGATTAGCGAAGTTAATAAGACTAACAGTAAAGTTGAATTGCTAAGTAATACTGGTGAATCAGCTAACCGTTTTGCTGTAACGATTAATGGTTCAAATAGCCGAACAGTTAATGGAATCATTACTGATTACAACGCCTCAAATGATGAGTTAGTCATGGGACAAGTTAGTTCAAAGGCTAAAATTAAAAAGGGTACTCGTGTTATGACTAGCGGTATGGGTGGCGTTACCCCTAAAGGATTGTATGTCGGTCGTGTCACCAGAGTGGGAAAAGATGACTATGGTTTGGCACAAAAGGTATATATTCGGCCAGCAAGTAATTTGAATGACGTCAATATTGTGACCGTAGCAGAACCGGCTTAATCGAGGTGAGCACATGTACAGATTATCGCGATTAAGGTATATTTTTCCGCTGGGTTTATTTATCTCATTGTTCTTAGATGGGTCATTAAGTAACGTATGGTCGAAACTGTTTTTCAGTTACCCTTACTCAATGATGAGTGAGCTAATTTTATTGTGGCTTGTCTTGTCCTATTATTTTGAAGAAGATATCGAAATCCCGCTCGTTCCCTTTGCAGCGATTGCTGGTATTGTGTTTGATGTTTACTTTACCGGAATCCTGGGATTAGATGTTTTCCTTTTCCCGCTAATTGTTGAATTAACTAAGATTTTATCTAGGTATTTTAGTCAGTCGTTCCTAACGATTATTATGATATTCTTTATTGATATTTTAGTTTTCGTTACGTTGACTTATTGGGCTTACTCACTTGTTGAGATTACCCATATGAATATCGGCGATTTCTTGGTATTTACGTTAGCACCAACGTTAGCACTTAATTTAGTTTATTTTGTTATTTTGTATTGGCCAATCCAATCTTTATATACTTGGGCTTTAAAACAAAAAAAGTCATAAGTACTATTGACAAAGTAAAATATTGAGTGTAACATGCATGACAATATCAAAAAACGAAGAACAGACTAGTAAAGAATAAATTAACTCTAAAGAGAGTTCACGATGATGGAAAGTGAATGGGTTGGTTTTCTTGAATCACATCTGCAAGTTGACTTGTTGAACTAATTAGGCAAGTCCGGGGTAGCCCGTTATAGCGCGGAGTTTAATTATTGAACTTACTGAGGTTATCTTTGTGAGAAGGTAACAACATGAGGTGGAACCGCGTAAAACGCCCTCATAGCCAGACAGGCTGTGAGGGCGTTTTTTGTTTCATCTGAAGGAAGATTAAGATTGAACTCCATGAGGCAGTCGTTGTGAAGCGACTGTAAAATGAGGTGGAACCACGACTTGCTCGTCCTCTTAAACTAGTGATAGTTTAAGGGGACTTTTTGTTTAACGTTTTTTCGGAATTAAGGAGGTCATTATATGTCGTTCAATTATATTTCTCAAATTTTACCATCACTTATTCAGGGTGCTGGATTAACATTACAAATCTTTTTCTGGACATTAATCGTATCTATTCCATTAGGGATTGTTGTTAGCTTAGGGTTAACTTCTAAGATCCAACCACTTAAATGGGTTCTTGAAGTTTATGTTTGGCTGATGCGGGGAACACCATTACTTTTGCAATTGATTTTTGTTTTCTATGGTCTCCCAATTATCGGCATTGTTTTCCAACGTTATGATGCTGCCTTAGTTGCATTTATTCTTAACTATGCTGCTTACTTTGCAGAAATTTTCCGTGGTGGTTTTCAATCTGTTAGCGTTGGTCAATATGAAGCAGCAAAGGTACTTCGGTTGAACTACTGGCAAACAGTCCGGAAGATTATTATTCCACAAGTGGTTAAGATTGTTATCCCTTCAATCGGAAATGAAGTAATTAACTTGGTTAAGGATTCATCATTAGTTTACGTTATCGGGTTAGGTGATCTTTTACGTGCCGGTAATGTAGCAACTTCACGTGATGTTACCCTTGTTCCACTTCTGTTAGTTGGTTTAATTTACTTAATTCTTGTTGGTATTTGTACATTGGTATTACGCCAAGTCGAAAAGCGTTATTCATACTTTAAGTAGGGGAGGAATCGCATATGCTAGAAGTTAAGAACTTAAAAAAGAGCTTTGGTGATCGAGTAATTCTTGATGACGTTAACTTAACAGTTAAGGATGATGAAATTCTTTGTATTGTTGGTCCTTCTGGTGCTGGTAAAACAACTCTTCTTCGTTGCATTACTGGACTTGATTCTCCCGATAGCGGAACATTTTTGATGGATGGCAAACCATTCGATCCCCAAGGTACAGGTGCATCTGATCGGGTAATCGGTGTTGTCTTTCAGGATTTTAACCTTTTTCCTAACCTTTCAGTAATGGAAAACATTACCTTAGCACCAACAATGGTTTTAAAGAAATCAAAAGAAGATGCTATTAAAGATGCACAGGAATTGCTTGAAGAACTAGGTCTTTCAACCAAAGGTGACCTTTATCCATGGCAACTATCTGGTGGTCAAAAGCAACGGGTTGCTATTGCGCGGGCACTCGCAATGAAGCCAAAAATTCTATGTTATGATGAACCTACATCAGCACTTGATCCAAACCTTCGTCAAGAAGTTGCTAATATCATTCTTTCATTAAAGAAGAGTGGGGTAACTCAATTAGTTGTTACTCACGACTTGGACTTTGCTGAAGAAATTGCAGATGATTTGCTTAAAGTTAACCCGATTGACCAGAGACAGAACTAAGGTTAGGGAGTGGTGTTTGTGAGAAAAATTAAATATTGGCTGGTATTATTAATTTTGATTGCTCCAGTCTTTGTCCTTAGTGGCTGCGAAAATGTTATTCAACGGGCTAATACTCAGGATACCTGGAATCGGATTGAAAGACGAAAACGGGTTGTGATCGGTTTAGACGATAGCTTCGTACCAATGGGCTTCCGGCAAAAGAACGGCAAGCTAGTGGGCTATGATGTTGATCTTGCCCGGGCCGTATTTAAGCAATATGGAATTAAGGCTGACTTTCAACCAATTGATTGGTCAATGAAGGAAACCGAGTTAAAAAATGGAACGATCGATCTCTTATGGAATGGGTATTCAATTAATGCCAGCCGTAAGAAGAAAGTTGCCTTCAGTCGTCCATACTTAAAGAATGAACAGATTTTAGTTACTAAAAAGGCTTCTAAGATCATGAACTTTAATGACATGAAGGGGAAGGCATTAGGGGTTCAAAATGGTTCAACTGGTTTAACCGCATTAGATGAGCGGCCAAAAGTTCTTAAAGATTTAATTAGGAACAAGAAACCTGTCCTTTACGATACTTTCCCAGATGCCTTTATCGATTTAAATGCTAACCGGATCCAAGGAATTTTAATGGATCAGGTATATGCGGATTACTACATTAAGCACCAAAAGAATAGTTCTTCTTACCGAACTTATACTAGTAAGGCCTTACCTGCTGAATATTATGCGGTAGGGATGCGTAAGGGTGATAAGACTCTTCGCCAAAAGATTAATAAGGGCCTTGGTCGCTTACAGAAAAATGGTGAATTGAAGAAGATTAACCAAAAGTGGTTTGGCGAAAATAGTAATTACTTAGGTGCAGAATAATTATTAATAACAGAACGTGATTAATAAAATGTTTGTAAAGATGGGCATTTTGTTGAAGAATCACGTTCTTTTTTAGGTCAAGGTTTGTAATTTGCAGTCTGATAAAGTATCATTAATCAGTATGATTTAATTCGTTAATAAAAATAATTGCCTTTAGGGAAGGGAGATATACAAGTGGATTATCGTCTTGCTAAGGGTGTCGATTTACATGTTATTCCGACAAAGCAATTTAAGATGACCCATATCTTGATTGACTTTGCGACACCACAAACAACTACGAATGCCACAGCACGGAATTTACTTGCTAACCTTTTAGAAACAAGTACTCACCTTTATCCAACTCAGACAGCACTGGCACGACAGATGGCTAAGTTGTATGGAGCATTTGTTTCAATTATTGTTGGTCGAGTAGGCCGCTTGCATACTGTTCGTTTACGTTCTAGTTTCATTAACGATCACTTAGCCGAAAGAGAACTATTTTCGCAGGTGGTAGAGCTAATTAACCAGGTATTGTTCCACCCATTAGTTGATGATGGTGAGTTTGACAGTCCGACATTTCGCCTTCAATCAAATAATTTAGCTAGTACCATTAAGTCACTCTATGATGACAAACAGTTTTATGCCAACCAGAAGTTATTGAAACTGTATTATTCTGATGATTCAGTAATGAAGAATCCTAGCTTTGGTAGTATTGAGGATTTGGAGTATTGCTCACCAGCAAGTCTCTTTGAAACTTACCAAAAAATGATTAATCAAGATAAAGTGGACATTTTTGTATTAGGGAATGTTGATCCAGAAAAGGTCAGTTCTATTATTCGTCAGTTACCATTTACGGATCGTGAACCTGAACTACCAGATACTCCATTTTATTTTCAAAAAGTTCATGCAGACGTGGTTAGCGACCAAGAACGCCAAAATGTTAGTCAAGCTAAATTGGATTTAGGTTATCACTTGCCGATTTACTACCGCGACCCGCTATATCCGGCAGCACTAGTATTTAACGGCTTATTTGGTGGTACACCATATTCGAAACTATTTACAAATGTTCGTGAGAAAGCAAGCCTTGCATATTACGCATCAAGCCGACTAGCACCGTTTTCTGGTTTAGTTAATGTTCAGACAGGGATCCAGTCTGCTGATTACGAGACTGCCCTTAAGATGATTCAGCAACAAGCAGTTGAGATTCAGGAAGGACAATTTACGCCTGAGCTAATGCGAGAAGTTCAGGACGCCTTAATTAATCAGCACTATGCTGGTTTCGATATAGCCAATAATGTTTTAGAACATCATTTAGTTAACCAATTGCTTTCTTTACCAGAGCAAACAGACTTTGCTGAGCAAGTTAATCAGGTGACTAAAGACGATGTGATGAAAGTTGCAGCAATGATGAAGTTACAAGCAAGCTATTTATTGAGTGGTGAAAAATAAAATTCTATGAATAAAGAAGTTTACGAAGAATTTAATCAGGCAGTTTATCGTCATAAATTGGATAACGGTTTATCGATTCAAATGATGCCAATGACTGGATACCATAAAACGTATGCAATCTTTACAACTGATTTTGGCTCGATCGACAATCAGTTTGTTCCTTATGGTGAACAAGATCCAATTAAAGTTCCTGACGGGATCGCACATTTTCTTGAACACAAGATGTTTGAAAAACAAGATCATGACGCCTTTGATCTCTTTGGAAAACTAGGGGCAGATTCAAATGCGTTTACTAGTTTTACCCAGACTAGCTATCTCTTTTCGACAACTAGTCATGTCCATGAAAGCCTTGATGTTCTTCTCGACTTTGTCCAAGAACCATACTTCACTGAACAAACAGTGCAAAAAGAGCAGGGAATTATTGGGCAAGAAATCAAAATGTATGATGATGATGCTTCATGGCGTTTGTATTTGGGAATATTAGGTAACCTTTACCCTAATGATCCAATGCATATTGATATTGCCGGCACTGTTGATAGTATTAGCAAGATTACGCCGGAATATTTAATGAAAACATATCAGACATTTTATCAACCAAGCAATATGAACCTAATTTTGGCTGGTAATGTAAATCCAAAGGAAACGATTAACTGGATTGAGGAAAATCAAAGTCAACGGGAATTCCTTCCAGCAATTAAACCAGAGCGGCTCCTTAAATTAAATGATCCGTCTGCTCATGATGTTATTCCATTTAGAACACTGACTATGGATGTTGCTAGGCCAAAAGTCATGGTTGGTCTTCGGGGAATTGAAATGCCTGAAGATAGCCATGAGCGACTCCACTACAAACTAGCAATTGATCTGCTTTTGGATGTGTTATTTGACGATACATCTGACAATTACTTGCGTTTGTATAATAGCGAGGTTTTAGATGATTCCTTTGCCTATAACCTAGAAATGCAACGTGACTTTTATTTTGCTTACTTTAGTTCTGATACAGATCAGATGGAACGTTTCTCTGATGAGATTATCGCTATTTTGGAAAGTGCTGATCAACAGATCGACGCTGCACGAACACGCTTTAATGGAATTAAAAATGCTGAAATTGGACGCTTAACCGGATTGCTTGATTCACCAGAAACGGTTGCTAATCATTATGCGGGTAAGCTATTTAATGGTGCTAACCTGATGGATGAAATTAGGGAACTTAGAAAGATCGAATTAACTGATTTATACGATGTTGCTAAACGTTTCATCGTTTCACAAGGGATTTCTGTTTTCCAAATTATCCCCCAGCACCGTTAATTCAAGACTTTCTTAATAATTAATGATTAAATGCCATGCTATAATTAGCTGGTAGAATTAAATTTCAGAGATGGAGATATCACAATGAGTGAAAACGAGAACGAATCACAAATTCAAATAGGGAAGAAGTTGCGTGATGCTCGTCAAGAAAAGGGCTACACGTTAGATGATCTGCAACAACTGACCAAGATTCAAAAGCGCTACTTAATCGCAATTGAAGATGAAAAATTTGATGAATTGCCAGGTGACTTCTATGTACGGGCATTTATCAAGCAATATGCTAATACAGTTGGCCTTGATGGCAATGAATTGCTGACTGAATTTAACGAACAGCTTCCTAAGGCAAAGACAGAAGAATACTCTGATCACATTAGCCAAGCTGTTGAGACACGGGCAAACCGGCGTAAAACTGTTAGCCAGGGAGTTAGCAAGGTTCGTCAATACATGCCAACAATTATTATTGCTTGTGTAATCGTTATTGTGTTAGCAGCTATCTGGGTTACCGCCATTGTTCGTGGTCATCAAGATGCTTCAACTAAAATTGATAACAGTTCTGTATCTGTTTCTGGTGAAAGCCGTAAGAAGAGCAGCAGTTCATCAGCTAAGAAGCACTCAACCAAGACAAAGAAGAGCCAAGCAATTAAGCTGACTGAAGCAAGTCGGAATAGTACCAGTGTTACCTACAATGCAGCTTCATTAAAGAAGAATACTACATTGCAGGTTAAAACTACTGGACGTGCTTGGAATAGCGTAACTACTGATGGAACAAGTGCGTTGAGTCGGACAATGGACGCTAATTCAACTGCCAACGTTACGATTAAGCGGACTGTAAATACTGTGGTTATTACAGTTGGCAATGCCTCAGCAACAACTTTGAAGATTGGTAATAAGAAGATTAACTTCACAGATAATGGCCGGTACAACAATACACGGACTGTCACAATTCATTTTGGTAGTTCTTCTAGTTCTTCCGTTTCAAGCAGTTCAACTTCTAACCGGACTACAACATCAACCAATAATGGTCGAACTACCCAGTCAACTAATACAAACCAAGTTAACCAGAACACTAACAGTACTGCGGTTCGGTCAAATACTACTACAACCAATCAAAACCAAAGTCGAACACAATCGACTACAACAACTCAAACGCAAAATACGCAAGCACAAACTCGTTAGTGGCTATGAGGAGGAAGCACTTTGAATTTACCTAATAAATTAACAGTAGTTCGTTTAATTATTATCCCCTTCTTTCTGTTATTAATGGTTTTACCATTACAATCATGGGGCTCAGTTAGCTTTTGGGGAGCAACAATCCCAGTTGCCCAACTAATTGCTGCAATTCTGTTTATTGCCGCAACAATTACGGATAACCTTGATGGACGAATTGCGCGAAAGAACCACCTAGTCACTAACTTTGGAAAGTTTACTGATCCGTTAGCAGATAAATTGCTTGTAATGACTGCTTTTATCGTTCTCACAGGTAATCAAGTTGTTCCAGCCTGGGTAACTTCAATCATTATCTGGCGGGAATTAGCCGTTACTGGATTACGGTTATTGTTGGTTGAACAAGACGGGGTTGTTCTTGCTGCTAAAATGCCTGGTAAGATTAAGACAACTACTCAATTTATCGCGATTATTTTCTTACTCCTCAATAACGTAATCTTCGCTATTTGGGGAATCCCATTTGGACAAATTATGCTTTACATCTGCTTGTTCTTTACTATCTACTCAGGAGTAGATTACTTTATTCAAGGACGAGATGTTTTCTCAGATGGGTTCAAATAAAAAGTTATAAGTATAGTATGTAGGCGCTAAGCATTCGTTTTATTGAATGGTTAGTGCCTATTTTCTATCTGGTTCAAATCAAGTCGGATATTCGTAATAAAAGTCATTTGTTTTTAGCTGATGGATATTTTGTGATTTAATAAAAGTAATTTGAAAATCAAAATGGAATTTTTACGTTTTAACTTATTGGAGGCAAAAAAACATGGAAGCAGAGATTATCTCAGTAGGGGATGAACTTCAACGGGGGGATATTGTTAATACCAATGCTGCTTACCTAGCTAAGCAGTTAAATAACCTCGGGATTTCAGTTCACGCTCAACTAACTGTTGGCGATGATTCATCAGCAATTATTAATAGTGTTCAGGAGGCTGCTCACCGCGTTCAATTAATTTTTGTTTGTGGTGGACTTGGACCGACTGCAGATGATGTTACGTTAGCTGCAGTGGCTGCTAGCATGGAAGAACCAGTGAAAACTGATGAGCCGACATGGCAACACCTTTTGGCAATATTTGCTGAACGGCAAATTACAGTTCAACCGGAAAATAAGCGACAAGCTCAATATATTGGAGAATTGCTTCCTAACGAACAAGGATTAGCCCTAGGAAGCTGGCTAAAACGCGGTCAGCAAAGAATTGTTGCTTTACCTGGCCCCCCTGCTGAATTTAAGGGGATGGTAGAACAAGCAGTTATTCCACGGATCACTAAGGAATTTAAAGTGGGTAGTACTATTCAAACAAGAGCGTTGCACTTTCTCGGTAACCCTGAATCAACGTTAATGAAAGAATTAGCGCCTTTAGCTAAAGAGTTTCCAGATGTAACAATCACCTCATATGTTAAACCAACGAATATTGAAGTCCGTTTAACAACAACTGCTGATAAATTGAATGATGCTGAGAGAAGATTTGATCAAGTAACTGAGAAAATTTTAGAAAAAGAAAGCAAATTCTATTTAGGTGAAGGTAAAAACTTTAGTTTAGCTACTAAGGTTGTTGGGTTATTAAAAGAGCGGCAGTTAAAGATCACAGGTGCTGAAAGTTTAACTGGTGGTTTATTCCAAAGTACTGTTTGTTCGGTCCCAGGGGCTTCAGAGATCTTTGATGGTGGCTTTGTAACCTATGCTGCGACTGCCAAGGCTAGTTTATTAGGGATCCCTTCGTCATTGATTGAAAAATACGGGGTTGTAAGTAGTGAAACCGCTCAGGCGATGGCTGAACATTCAAAAGAAAAACTCGGATCAAATATTGGAATCGGTTTTACTGGAGTTGCAGGGCCAGATAGCTTAGAAGGTCAACCAGCAGGAACGGTGTGGATTGGCCTTGCAATTGATGGTCATAAAACAATCACTAAACAACTGCATTTAGCTGGTTACTTAGGAAGACAAGAGATTCGTTTATTAAGTGTTCAATATGGTTTGCAAATGATTTTACAGTCATTGACAAAATAATCGAACCATTGTTCGCAAAAATTCTTGTTTTTTTGCTCAAAACTGTTATCATAATTAACGGATATTCCGTTTCAAAGGAGGAATTTTTTTGGCTGATCAACGAAAAGCAGCACTTGATGTAGCAATTCGAAAGATTGAAAAGAATTTCGGTAAGGGTTCCATTATGCGAATGGGAGACGCTGCCGATATGAAGATTGCTACAATTTCAAGTGGCTCATTAGCAATCGATAAGGCTTTAGGTGTAGGTGGCTATCCTCGTGGCCGAATCATCGAAATTTACGGACCTGAAAGTTCCGGTAAAACTACGGTTGCTTTACAAGCTGTTGCTGAAGTTCAACGGCAAGGCGGAACTGCAGCTTATATCGACGCTGAAAACGCGCTTGATCCTCAATATGCTGAGGCATTAGGGGTTGATGTTGAT
The DNA here is from genome assembly GCA_018883805.1 of Candidatus Limosilactobacillus merdavium. Classification (GTDB taxonomy): domain Bacteria; phylum Bacillota; class Bacilli; order Lactobacillales; family Lactobacillaceae; genus Limosilactobacillus; species Limosilactobacillus merdavium. Next base: position 41,436 of record JAHLFK010000002.1, read on the forward strand.
GACTTGCTACTATCTCAACCAGATACTGGTGAAGAAGGCTTGGAAATTGCCGATGCCTTAATTTCTAGTGGTGCTGTTGACTTAGTTGTTGTTGACTCAGTTGCTGCGCTTGTTCCCCGTGCTGAAATTGAAGGTGAAATGGGTGACGCCCATGTCGGTCTTCAAGCACGGTTAATGTCACAAGCTTTGCGGAAGCTTTCTGGTGAAATTAACAAGACTAAAACAATTGCAATCTTTATTAATCAGATCCGTGAAAAGGTTGGGGTAATGTTTGGTAACCCTGAAACGACAACTGGTGGTCGAGCATTAAAGTTCTACTCAACTATCCGGATGGAAATTCGTCGTTCTGAACAAATTAAGAATGGTACTAATGTTATTGGTAACCGGACTAAGATTAAGATTGTTAAGAACAAGGTTGCTCCACCGTTTAAGCGTGCCGAAGTTGATATCATGTACGGTGAAGGGATCTCCAAGACCGGTGAGTTGCTTGATATGGCTGTCGAAAAGGACCTTGTTAATAAGTCAGGTGCCTGGTATTCATATGGTGACGAACGGATCGGTCAAGGGCGTGAAAATGCCAAGAAGTGGTTGTCTGAACACCCAGATAGCATGGCTGAACTAATGAATAAAGTTCGGGAAGCATACGGTATGGAACCACTGAAGAATACTGCCACTAAAGAATCAGATGACAAGTCTGATTCAAAGGGCGGCGCTAAACAAGAAACAATTGAAGAAGCTAGTAAAAAATAGCTAACTTAAAAAATTAAATAAGGAGTAGAGGGTTCTTGGTTAAAAGGCCTTCTGCTCCTTATTTAATATAAAGAATGGTTGACACTAATTACTGGCAAGCTTAAAATTTAATTTGTGTGATATTTAATTTATCATACGGTTAAATTAAACTAATTAATTGAACCAATAATAAAAATATAGTGAAAGCGGAGGTGAAATGATGGAAGCTTTCGGCTTAGTTTTCGCCGCGCTTGCTATGATTGTCGGTATTATTATTGGATATGCAATTCATAAAGTTTCTGTTGAAAAGCAATTAAAGGCAGCTAATCAAAGCGCAGAACAAATTATTTCTACTGCCAAGCAAGATGCTGCGACGGCGAAAAAAGAAGCAATTTTAGAAGCCAAAGAAGAAAGCCACCGTTACCGAGAAAACGTAGAGCAAGAGTTAAAAGATCGACGTAATGAGGTTCAAAAGCAAGAGGATCGCCTTTTGCAACGGGAGACATCATTAGACCGAAAAGATGACGCTCTTGAGAAACGTGAAGATGCTGTTGGTAAGCGAGAACATCAACTTGAACAACGGACCAGTCAGTTAAAAGAATCTCAAGAGAAAGCTGCATCATTGATTGAACAACGACAACAAGAATTAGAAAAAGTTGCTCAATTATCACATGAGGATGCAAAGAAGCTTGTCTTGGATAAGGTTAAGGATGAATTAAAGACTGAGCGTGCAGTTATGATTCGTGATAGCGAGCAAAATGCTGAACTAACAGCCGATCGGACTGCTAAAAAGTTGATTGTTGAAGCTATTCAACGAAGTGCCGCAGATGTCGTTTCAGAGGCAACTGTTTCTGTTGTTAATTTACCTAATGATGAGATGAAGGGGAGAATTATTGGTCGTGAAGGACGGAATATTCGTACCCTTGAAACATTAACGGGGATTGATTTAATTATTGATGATACCCCAGAAGCAGTTGTTTTAAGTGGCTTTGATCCTGTTCGTCGGGAAATTGCTAAGATTGCTCTAGAAAAATTAATTCAAGATGGTCGTATTCACCCAGCACGAATTGAAGAGGCAGTGGATAAGGCTCGTCAGGAAATGGATGCTAACTTACGTGAAACAGGAGAACAAGCTCTCTTTGAATTAGGAATCCATTCAATGCATCCTGATTTGATTAAGACAGTTGGTCGAATGAAGTATCGTACAAGTTACGGTCAAAACGTTCTAGATCACTCAATTGAAGTGGCCAAGCTTGCCGGAATAATGGCAGCCGAATTAGGTGAAGATGTTACCCTTGCTAAGCGGGCCGGTCTTCTTCATGACATTGGTAAAGCAATTGATCATGAAGTTGATGGCTCTCACGTTGAGCTAGGGGTTGAACTAACAACTAAGTATAAAGAAAACAAGGTTGTTATTAATACAATCGCTTCTCACCACGGGGATGTACCAGCTAAGTCAATTATCGCTGCTTTAGTTCAAGCAGCTGATGCAATTTCTGGTGCTCGTCCGGGTGCGCGGAGTGAATCACTTGAACAATATATTCAACGATTAAAGAAACTGGAAAGTATTGCAAATGAACATGATGGTGTCGACCATAGTTACGCAATTCAGGCAGGTCGTGAATTACGAGTAATTGTTAAACCGAAGAAGATCTCAGATCTCCAAGCTACGGCACTTTCTCATGATATAAAGCATGAGATTGAAGAAGAGCTTGAATATCCAGGTCATATTAAAGTAACGGTTATTCGTGAAGTTCGTGCGATCGATTACGCAAAGTAAACATTAAAGTTAAAAACTAACCCTTTTAGATATCTATGTTGATAGATAAGGGTGAAAGTTACTTTTCAAGATGGTGCTTTGCAATATTCTTGATTTTAAAGAGACTAAGGATCAACTTTGGTTAATTCTCAGTCTCTTTCTCTATATTAAAGAATTGGAGTTTAGTATAGCCTCTTCCTTGCGCTTGGATTGTCCAAAAAATATAATAAATAAAGTATGATTTTTAGAAAAGGACGTTATAAATAGTATAAGAAAGATTAATGGGGTGAGATTAGGTGGCAAAGAAAACGACACCAATGATGGAACAATACCAAAAAGTGAAAGATCAATATCCGGACGCATTTCTCTTTTATCGACTTGGCGATTTTTATGAATTGTTCAACGATGATGCAATTAAGGGTGCCCAGCTTCTTGAATTGACTTTAACAACTAGGAACCATAGTGCAAAGAATCCAATCCCAATGTGTGGAGTCCCTCATCGAGCAGTCAATAGTTACGTTGATGTTTTGATTGATAAGGGATATAAAGTTGCGATCTGTGAACAGATGGAAGATCCGAAGAAGGCTAAGGGAATGGTCAAACGGGCAGTTACTCGTCTGATAACTCCTGGTACGCAAATGGATCTAAACGGTGATCAAGCCAAAAATAACAACTATTTAGCAGGAATTATTCGCCAAGATGATCATTATTACCTTGCGTATACTGACCTTTCAACGGGTGAATTAAAAACTACTGAGTTCTCTAGTATCGATGAAACAATTAATGAACTGATTAACTTGCAAAGTCGTGAAGTGGTCATTGACGATTCTGTTGAAGAAGAACTTAAAGAGCAGTTAACTAAGCGGAATATTCTTCAATCTCACCAACCAAATATTGTTAAGAGTGCGGAGGTTAGCTACTTAATTCAAGACTTAAGTGATCAAGGACAAAGGACAGTAGTTTCGCTATTAGTTTCATACCTCTTAACCACCCAAAAACGTTCTTTGGAACACCTGCAAAAAGCAATTTCCTACCAGTCAAGTTCGTTTATGAAAATTGATCATTATTCCAAGACTAACCTTGAACTGATGACCAACATGCGGAGTGGAAAGCGTCAAGGGACATTAGCATGGCTGTTGGATGAAACCAAGACCGCAATGGGGAGCCGACTATTAAAGCGCTGGTTGGATCGTCCATTAATTAATCCTCAGCAAATTAATGCTCGTCAGGATAAGGTTCAAGAGCTGTTAGAACATTACTTTGAACGAAACAATATTCAACAAGAGTTAATTAAGGTTTATGACCTAGAACGTCTTGCCGGTCGTGTGGCTTATGGGAGTGTTAATGGTCGAGATCTGATTCAACTTAAAACATCTTTGCTGCAAGTTCCTAAAATTAAGTACACTTTAGAAACTTTAGATTCTCCAGCATTTGCTGATCTAGAGAAACGCTTGGATCCATTGAGTGACGTCGCTTCCTTAATTGATAATTCCATTGTCGAAGAACCACCAATTAGCGTGACTGAAGGTGGCGTAATTAAGGATGGTTATGATAAGCAACTTGATGAGTATCGTGATGCAATGAATAACGGTAAGCAATGGATCGCTGACTTACAAGCACATGAACGTGAAGTGACGGGAATCAATAACCTTAAGATTGGTTACAACCATGTTTTCGGTTACTATATTGAAGTTACTAAAGTGAACTTGAGCAAAATTCCGCAAGATCGTTATGAACGGAAACAAACACTAGTCAATGCGGAACGTTTTTCTACTCCTGAATTAAAGGAAAAAGAGGCACTGATTTTAGGGGCACAAGAAAAGTCAACTGCCCTTGAATACGATGTCTTTGTTAATATTCGTGAGAAAGTAAAAAAGCAGATCAAACGACTACAAAGTTTAGCCCAAGCTTTATCAGAGCTTGATGTTTTACAAAGCTTTGCGGTAGTCAGTGAAGACTATCATTTTGTACGGCCAAAGATGAATAATGGTCATAATTTGAAAATCAAGAATGGTCGCCACCCAGTTGTCGAAAAGTTTATGGGCCATCAGGAATATGTCCCTAACGATGTTCTTATGGGTGATTCAACTGACATTCTCCTTATTACAGGGCCAAACATGTCAGGGAAGAGTACTTACATGCGGCAATTAGCTTTAACTGCTGTAATGGCACAAATGGGATGCTTTGTCCCTGCAGAAAGTGCTGAATTGCCAATTTTCGATCAGATTTTCACGCGAATTGGTGCAGCTGATGACTTGATTTCTGGAGAAAGTACCTTCATGGTCGAAATGATGGAGGCAAATAATGCATTAACTCACGCCACTGATCGGAGCTTAATTCTCTTTGACGAAATTGGTCGGGGAACTGCTACTTATGATGGAATGGCTCTCGCACAGGCAATTATTGAGTATATCCATAAACATTTGCGTGCTAAGACGTTATTCTCAACTCACTATCATGAATTGACTGCTCTTGAAAAGACACTGCCTCGCTTAAAGAATGTTCATGTCGGGGCAACGGAAAAGAACGGTGAATTAGTATTCTTGCATAAGGTGAGTGCAGGTCCAGCTGATAAGTCTTATGGGATTCATGTTGCTAAATTAGCGGGGATGCCGGATGATTTATTGAAACGCGCAGACCAGATTCTTGGCTCTTTGGAGGAAAAAGGCGTTAAGTTACCAACTACCTCTTCAACAGATAATAAGTCAGCTGTAGATTCAGTTGAAGAGAATAAGGTTAAGGAAAGTTCAGCACCAACAAAGCAACAAGAGACGCTCATCGATCCTAATGGTCAAGTCGAATTGTTTAGTGCTCCTGCACCAAAAGCTAAGAACACGGCAGCTGATAAAGTTGTTAAACAATTAAAGAGCCTTAACCTGATGGGGATGACGCCAATGGAAGTTATGAACCAAATCTATCAGTGGCAACAAAAATTAAAGTAAGGTGTCATCAATGGGAAAGATTCATGAATTAAATGACGTATTAGCGGATCAAATTGCAGCTGGTGAAGTAATTGAACGCCCAGCTTCAATTGTTAAGGAATTAGTAGAAAACTCATTAGATGCTGATAGTAAACGAATTGATATTATTGTTGAAAATTCTGGACTAGATAGTATTCGGGTGATTGATGATGGTTCAGGGATCGCAGCAGATGATGTAAAGATTGCGTTTAAACGTCATGCAACGAGTAAGATCTTGACACGACGGGATTTATTTAAAGTTCGCACAATGGGATTCCGTGGTGAAGCCTTACCTAGTATTGCATCAGTTGCTGATGTCACCTTGACCACTGCAACACCAGGAAGCAATGAAGGTTCATTAATTCATATTCATGGTGGTAAGCTGGTTGATTTAAAACCAGGTCCTGCTCGCCAAGGGACTGATGTGGTTGTTCGTGAGCTATTCTTTAATACTCCAGCACGATTGAAGTACTTAAAGTCACCGCAGACAGAATTGGCACGGATTACTGATATCGTAAACCGCCTTGCTTTAGCAAATCCTCAAGTAGCATTCAGTCTGACCCATAATAGTAAGGAATTGTTCAGGACCGCGGGAAATAATAATTTGCAGCAAGTTGTTGCGGCTATTTATGGGATCCAGGTAGGTAAAAAAATGCTGCCATTTTCTGGCGAAGATAATGATTTCCAAGTTAGTGGACTTGTATCTTTACCTGAGCTTACGCGAGCATCAAGGCAATATATTACAATAACGATTAACCACCGTTATGTTCGTAATTTTGAATTGACCAAAGCAATCATTAATGGTTATGAATCGAAGTTAATGGTTGGTCGATATCCAATTGCAGTCCTTAATATTCAGCTTGATCCCGTCTTGGTCGATGTTAATGTTCACCCAGCTAAGCGTGAAGTCCGGTTAAGCAAGGAACAACAATTATCATCGCTGATATCTAAGGTGATTCGGGAACGGATATCAAAAGAAAACTTGATTCCTGATGTAGATGCTAAGCAGTTTATTCCTGATGAACCCGATGTTGATGATTTGGAGCAACAGTTGAGTGAAGCTGCTCAGGAGTATACGACTCCTAGTACTGGCTTTCAACATCATCAATCATCTGCTGAGCCTTCCATTGATAATGGTGGTCCAGCAGATGCTGATGCGAATGACAGTATTGTTCGCGAACCAGTCGTTATTCATACGAGTGATGAACTTTCCGGTCCACAAATGCAAAAATTTGATCAACGCTATCAGAATAGTGAAATCGCTTATCCATTTGGACGACCGGATGAACAAGCTCCTGCAAATCAGACTAAAGCAGAAAATATAGAGCTAGATGTTCATGATAAGAGTGATGAGTCAAAGAAACGTTTCCCTGACTTACAGTATATTGGCCAACTACAAGGCACTTTCCTGCTTGCTCAAGCGGGGGATGGATTATATATTGTCGATCAACATGCTGCACAGGAGCGGATTAACTATGAACGCTTTAGGAAAGCGATCGGTCAGGTAAGCGATGACCAGCAGACTTTCTTAGTTCCGTTAGTGTTGAATTACTCAACCGTAGATGCAATGACAATTACTCAACATTTGGACGTTCTTGATGCGGTTGGCTTGCATTTAGAGTCGTTTGGTCCTAATAGTTTTATTCTTCGCTCTCATCCAACATGGTTTGCTGAGGGACAAGAAGAAGCAACCGTCAAAGAAATGATTGAATGGTTAATAAATGATGGAAAAATTTCTGTTCATGATTTTAGACAACGAACTGCGATCATGATGAGCTGTAAGCGGGCAATTAAAGCTAATCACCACCTTGATGATCGAGAAGCTAAAGCTCTTTTGCGTCGTTTGCCTCAATGCGAAAACCCATTTAATTGCCCTCATGGTAGACCAGTAACGGTTCATTTTAATGATCGGGATCTGGAGAAAATGTTTAAGCGAATTCAGGACTCACATGTTCCATTTGCTCAAGATTTTGACGAACACGAATTCTAATAGAGGAGTGTTAGAAAATGTATGAATACCTAACCGGATTAGTAACGATGGTAGAACCGCGTTACATTGTAATTGATGTTAATGGAATAGGTTACCGGCTGTTAGTTGCTAATCCATATCGGTACCATGTAGACCACAAAAAAGTAGTTAAAGTATTTGTCTATCAAGCAGTTCGTGATGATGATATTTCATTATTCGGCTTTAATGACCAAGATGAAAAGAACCTGTTCTTACAGCTGATTAATGTTTCTGGAATCGGTCCTAAAAGTGCGTTGGCAATTTTAGCCAATCCAGATCATGAAGGACTGATCAATGCAATTGCAAACGATGATGTTAAATATTTGACGAAGTTTCCGGGAATCGGTAAAAAAACTGCTTCTCAGATCTGCCTAGATCTAAAAGATAAAATTAGTAACTTAACGGCAAATGAGACAGATCTTTTGAAGCCTTTATCAGTAACTGAAACATCAGTTAATCGTGATTTGAATGATGCACTAGAGGCGCTAACAGCTTTAGGTTATAAGGAACGCGAAGTTAAGCGAATTAAGAAGGAACTTGAAAAGGAAGAACCTGTTTCAACTGAAGAGTATCTTCGCCATGCGCTGAGATTATTAAATTAGGAGGGAGGATAACAATTGGCAAACCAGGATGAACACGAAATTGTTTCTGGAGAAACTACGGGGAAAGATGAAGCTGCCCTCGAATTGACCCTCCGCCCCCAAACTTTGGCCGAATATATTGGTCAGACAAAGATTAAACATGAATTAGGAGTGTATATCAAAGCTGCTAAAGAACGTGAAGAAGCGTTGGATCATGTTTTACTTTATGGACCTCCTGGACTAGGTAAGACAACCCTAGCAATGGTTATTGCAAACGAACTTGGGGTCAATATAAAGACGACAAGCGGGCCAGCAATTGAAAAGCTTGGAGATCTAGTTGCCTTACTAAACGAATTAAAACCCGGTGATGTCCTATTTATTGATGAAATTCACCGCCTGCCTAAAGTAGTTGAGGAAATGCTTTACTCTGCGATGGAAGATTACTATATCGATATCGTAATTGGGGAAGGACCAACCGCCCACCCAGTTCATTTTCCACTGCCACCATTTACATTAATTGGTGCGACCACCCGTGCTGGGATGCTTTCGGCACCATTGCGGGATCGATTCGGGATTGTTGAGCATATGAATTACTATAACCAAAGTGAATTAACTAAGATTATTTTCCGCTCTGCCAAGATCTTTCAAACTAAGATTGAAGATGAGGGGGCACATGAATTGGCCCTTCGCTCTCGTGGAACACCCCGAATTGCTAACCGATTGTTAAAGCGAGTTCGGGATTTTGCCCAAGTTGCTGGAAAAAATTCAATTGATTCGTCAAGTGTTCAGCAGGCATTAAAATTACTCCAAGTTGATGATCAGGGACTTGATGAAACTGATCGAAAGCTTTTGTTAACCATGATTAATTATTACCATGGGGGACCAGTTGGGTTAAAAACGATTGCTGCAAATATTGGAGAAGAAAAGTCGACGATTGAAGAAATGTATGAACCATATCTCTTGCAGATCGGTTACTTAACGCGAACTGCGCGAGGGCGGATGGTAACTGCAGCCGCATATAAGCACTTGGGGATTGAGTACCCAACAAAGTGAGGTTAATATGAGTAGTCATTTTGAAGTTAAATTTTCTTCAGACAATAGGCGGAATGGAGAACTCGTTACTGATAGTGGTAACTTGCCAACTCCTTTGGTCGTTCATTCGGCTTCAATTTCCCGTTACCTAAATACAAAACAAATTGTCGCGACGGGAACAAAAGCGTTGTTCTGTGATCCAATTCAGTTAGCTGAAGAATTGGGTGAACGTGATTTAGAACAGCTTCCGAATATGAAACAGTTATTAAATTGGGAAGGACTCCTTTTTGCTACACCAGGTGCTGATGAAATTAGTAAGTTAGCAAAGCCACGAGGTTATAAAAAGGATGGAGTTAATTTCCGTTTACCTAGTTCTGGTCAGTTGGAAAAAGTGACGCCACAGGGAGCCATTGATTTACAAAAGAAGATTGGTGCAGATGTAATTGGTGAACTTTACCGAAATGTTGATTACTATGCTCCAGTTGATGATTTAGCAGCTGGGGTAACAACCACCAATAGTTGGCGTCTTAATGAAAAGGACACATTATTACCGATTAATGGTGGTGGGTTAAAGGAACTGCATGAAGAAAGTATTGCTGCGTTAAATGAACAAGGACTTGGTTACTTTATTACCCAGGTAGATCAAGTTGATACAACTGCTGAAGAAGAACGGGACCTTTTATCAATTTTGGCGCTCCTACCAACCGATAAATTACGGGTTACCAAAGTTAAAGCTAATTTGGAACAGCTGAAGGTCGCTCTTCATTCAGGAATAGATATTGTTTACTCAGATGTTGCTGCTCATGAGGCTAAGATGGGAAATGCAATAGTTGAAGATGGTAAGCGGCTAAATATCGATCGCGCTCATTTTGGTAGTGACTATCAACCAATTGAAGAAGGGTGTCAATGTCCGGTTTGTTCGAGTAGAGTAACTCGTGCCTATTTGTACTATTTGAGCAAGACACATGCACCGCAAATAGAGAGTTTATTGTTAGAACATAATCTTTATTGGTTGAACCGATATGTAGGTAATTTTCAGTTAGCTAATAATAGGTCAGAAAATTAAAAAGATGTTAATGTGATCACTAGTAGTGAGTAGCTTTTTACTTGTTTTTTTGTTAAAGTTAAACATGAATATTTTTGAAGGGATGGATAATCAGTGAACGGGTTAAACTTTTTGAACCTTGGTGCTGCTTCAAGTAGCGCTAGCAGTTATTCAGGTATGATTTTAATCATCTTGATGATTGCTTTAATGTATTTCTTTATGATTCGCCCACAACAAAAGCAGCGGAAAGAACATCAAGACATGATGAGCAAACTGCACAAGGGTGATGAAGTTGTTACAATTGGTCGGATGCACGGGAAGATTGATTCAATCAACCGTGAAGACCGGACAGTTACTTTAGACTGTGAAGGAATTTACTTAACCTTTGATATGGTCGCAATTGCACGGGTAGTTAAGTCAGCTGATCAAGAAAATGAAGAAAAAACTGAAAAAGCTGAAAAGGCTACTAGCGAAGAAAGCCAACCAACTTCAGATACAAAAGAAACTTTGGCCGCTTCAGATTCTGCAGAAGATGAAAAACCAGCAGCATCTGACGCTGATAATGACGAAAAGTAATTGACACGTTTAACAAAACGTGGGACACTTTTAAAGAATGTTATTGCAAGCCTTTTAGTTTGTGATTTCATAATGATATCAATTTATCATTATTATTTTTGAGTGTTCGCATTTTCGCTCATTACGACTGTAAAACAGGAGGGAATTTTAGAATGCAAATTGGATTGATTGGTTTAGGTAAGATGGGTATTCACCTTGCCCAAAACATGATGAACAATGGTAACGACGTTGTTGCCTTTGATTTAAGTAAGGACCTTGTTGACGAAGCAGCTTCTTACGGTGCTACTAAGGCTTACAGCTTGGAAGAAATGGTTTCTAAGCTTGACAAGCCTCGTACAGTTTGGGTAATGGTTCCTGCCGGCAAGCCAACTGACGAAACTATGGACAAGTTAGCTGAATTACTTGATGCCGATGACATTGTTATTGACGGTGGAAATACTTTCTGGAAAGATTCTATGCGTCATAACCGTATGTTTACTGAAAAGGGTATTCACTACTTCGACTGCGGTTCCTCCGGTGGTTGGAAGGGTGCCCTTAAAGACGGTAACTTCATGATCGGTGGAGACGACAAGGATGTCTTTGACAAGCGTCTTGCCCCACTTTATGACGGTATCGCTGAAAAGGACGGCTACCTTTACACTGGTAAGGCTGGTTCCGGTCACTACCTTAAGATGGTTCACAACGCTATCGAATACGGTATGATGGAAGCTATCGGTGAAGGTTTCGAAATCCTTGAAGCATCAGATTTCGATTACGATAACGCTGCTGTTTCTAAGATGTGGAACCACGGTTCAGTTATTCGTTCATGGCTGATGGAATTGGCTCAAGAAGCATTCGAAAAGGATCCACACCTTGACAAGATTGCTGGTCGTATGCACAGTTCAGGTGAAGCTCACTGGACTTTGATGGATGCTATGGACAAGCAAGTTCCAGCACCAGTTATTTACGAAGCATTAAGTGCTCGTTTCCGTTCAATGGAAGATGACAGCTTTGATGGTAAGGTTGTTTCTGCATTGCGGAACGGTTTCGGTGGCCACGCAATGGACAAGGCTAAGTAAACCAACAATTAAAATTAATTAAATTTGGAATAATGCAATTAAATTGCATTTTCCATAAACAAAAGGTCCTAGCATTCGGTATTTACGAACGCCTGGACCTTTTTAGATCATATCCAATCTGCAATTCTTTAACTAACTAGACATTTATAAATTTCACCGGTAAAATTAATATTTTAATTCACTTAGCAAGCAGTGCTATAATCTTAGAGAGTATTATTTAGAAACGGAGATATATCATGGCTGATCAATTAGAAGCAATCTTTGAACAAATCAAAAAGTATAACAAGATTATTATTCATCGTCACCAACGTCCCGATCCAGACGCAATTGGCTCTCAAGTTGGGCTGGCAGAAATCTTAAAAGCATCCTTTCCTTACAAGCAGATTTATGTTGTCGGAAAAGATATCCCTGGTCTAAATTGGATCGGCAAGATGGATGAGATTGATGGCAGTACTTTTGACGATGCATTGGTAATTGTCACAGATACTGCTAATGCTCCACGAATTGATGATCGGCGTTTTGATAACGGTGATAAGTTAATTAAGATTGATCATCACCCCAATGATGAACCTTATGGTGATATTATGTGGGTTCAACCCGAAGCATCTAGCTGTTCAGAAATGATTTATTCTTTCTATCAACACTTTGCTAAGGAATTGAAGATGCCACAACAAGCAGCTTCCGCATTATATGCCGGAATCATTGGTGATACTGGTCGGTTCTTATATCCTGCTACAACTCCTAAGACAATGTTAGTTGCTGGTGCTTTAATGGCAGCAGGAGCAGATGCTGCAGCAATTAGTCAACGGGAAAATGAAATTACGGAACCAGTAGCACGTTTATCTGCTTATGTATATGAAAATCTTACAATCAATGAGAGTGGTGCTGCATACATCGTATTGGATAATGAGGCACTGAAGAGGTTTGGCCTCACAGAAGCTGGTACGTCAGCAGTTGTTTCATTACCTGGTAGGATCCAAAATGTCCTTGCCTGGGCGATCTTTGTTGAACAAGAAGACGGTCATTTCCGCATCCGCCTTCGTTCAAAGGGACCAGTTATTAACGAATTGGCTAAGCATCATGATGGTGGGGGTCACCCATTAGCCAGTGGTGCTAAGGCTGCCGATCGTGATGAAATTAAGCAAGTTATTCAAGAATTGGATGAATTAAGTAGTAAATATCAAAAATAACGAAAGGGGTTAATGATGAGTCAAACACAGACTTTTGCAGATTTTAACTTACCGCCTTACTTACTAGAGGCAATTAAAGAGATTAACTTCCGTCAACCAACACCGGTTCAAGAAAAAGTTATCCCAATGATTTTAAAGGGAGAAAGTGTTGTTGGACAATCAGCAACTGGAAGCGGTAAAACGCACGCCTTCTTATTGCCGATTTTTGCTCAATTAGATCAAGAAAAGCAAGAAGTTCAAGCAGTAATTACAACACCAAGCCGGGAACTCGCTTACCAAATTTATTCAGCGGCTAAGCAATTAAATAAACACTTGCCAAAGCCTTTAACGATTCATAACTATGTTGGGGGAACGGACAAGCAACATCAGATTGATCAACTACAAAGACAGCAACCCCAATTAGTGATTGGGACACCTGGTCGAGTATTAGACCTTATTAAGAGTCAAGCACTTGATATTCATACAGCAACCAAATTTGTTGTTGATGAAGCAGACATGACTTTAGATATGGGATTCCTAGATCAAGTAGATCAAATTGCTAGTCATTTCCCAGAAGATTTGCAAATGATGGTCTTCTCTGCGACGATTCCGCAAAAGTTACGACCATTTTTGAAAAAGTACATGGAAAATCCAGTAATGGAAGAAATTCCAACCGAAACAGTCATTAATCCAGATGTTAAGAACTGGTTGATGTCTACTAAGGGTCGCGACAAGAATCAGTTGATTTATCAATTATTGACGATGGGTGAACCATACCTCGCATTAGTATTCGCCAATACTAAGGAACGGGCAATTGAACTCTCTAAGTATTTAGGAGAACAAGGGCTTAAAGTTGCTTTGATTCATGGGGGACTAGAAGCACGGCGACGGAAACGGACAATGCGCCAAATTCGTGATTTGGACTTCCAATTTGTTGTTGCGACTGATTTAGCTGCACGGGGAATTGATATTGATGGTGTTTCATTAGTCATTAATGATGATATTCCTTCTGATTTGGAATACTTTATTCACCGTGTTGGGCGGACTGGTCGAAATGGAATGACTGGGACAGCAATTACCCTATATGCGCCATCAGAAGATGACTTGATCGCTAAGTTGGAAGACCGGGGGATTAAGTTTGTTCCTAAAGAGATCCGTCATGGTCGAATCGTGACAACCCATGATCGAAACCGGCGGCAAAAGTATAGTCGTCGTCAAGCAGAACTTGATCCATCGATGAAGGGCTTTGTGAAGAAGACCAAGAAAAAGGTTAAGCCTGGTTATAAGAAGCGGATTAAGCGCGCTATTAGGGAAGATGAGCAGCAGAAACGGAAGTTGGAGCTGCGTCACAAGATTCGGAAAGCTAAACGGGCACGCCAACGTCAACATCGGCGTGAAAGAAATAGTCGTTGATCTTGTGGGAATTATTAGTTATAATATGACTCGTTTGGGACATACTATTTAGAATTACTTTTTCAGAAACAACTGGGTTGATGAGACAGTTGATTGTGTTCTAGTTAGGGCTACCCATTCGTAAAATTAGATATTAAACTTGCTAATAGTTAGCAAGAAATAAGAGGTTAACGAAATCCATCGTTGCAATCAGAGTGGTACCGCGTCAGTTCGGCGTCTCTGAAAGCAGGGATGGATTTTGTTTTTGGAAAGGGAGATATTATGAAGCAGTTAAAGAAGCTGAACAGTGCTCAAGTACGACGGATGTACTTGAAGTTCTTCGAAGAACACGGCCATAAAGTAATGCCAAGTGCTTCCCTTGTTCCGGTTAATGATCCAACTTTACTTTGGATTAACTCCGGTGTTGCAACAATGAAAAAGTACTTCGACGGAAAGGTTGTCCCAGAGAATCCACGGATGACTAGTTCACAAAAGAGTATTCGGACTAATGATATTGAAAATGTTGGTAAGACCGCACGGCACCACACAATGTTTGAAATGCTTGGTAACTTCTCAGTCGGTGATTACTTCAAGAATGAAGTTATTCCTTGGGCTTGGGAATTGTTGACTAGTGATAAGTGGTTTGGCTTCGATCCTGAACGTCTGTATATTACTTATTACCCAAAGGATCACGATGCTTATAACAAGTGGCGTGAAGTTGGTGTCGCTAAGGATCACTTAATCCCAGATGAAGATAACTTCTGGGATATTGGTCAAGGTCCATCTGGTCCAGATACCGAAATCTTCTATGATCGTGGCCAAGAATTTAACAATTTGGCTGATGATGATCCAGAAAACTACCCTGGTGGCGAAAATGAACGTTACCTGGAAATTTGGAACATTGTCTTCAGTCAATTCAACCACACTCCTGAAGATACTTATGAACCACTTCCTCATAAGAACATTGATACCGGGATGGGACTCGAACGGGTTGTTTCAATTTTTGAAAACGCCCCAACAAACTTTGAAACTGACCTCTTTATGCCACTGATTAAGCAAACTGAAGAATTTAGTGGTACAAAGAAATATGGTCAAAACAAAGAAGACGATATCCAATTTAAGATTATTGCTGACCACATTCGGACAATTACATTTGCAATTGGTGATGGTGCTTTACCATCAAACGTTGGTCGGGGATATGTTATTCGTCGTCTTTTACGGCGTGCTGTTGTTGCTGGTAAGAAGTTGGGAATCGATAAACCATTCCTTGCTAAGATGGTACCAACAGTTGGTAAGATTATGGAAGATTACTACCCAGACGTCTTACAAAATGCTGATTACATTGCCTCAGTTATTAAGTCTGAAGAAGATCGGTTTAGTGCAACATTAAACGGTGGACTAAACTTATTGAACAATGTGATTGCTAGTGCAAAAGAAGACGGCACAAATGAAATTGACGGCCGGACTGCATTTAAGCTTTATGATACTTATGGTTTCCCAATTGAATTAACCAAGGAATACGCTAGTGATGAAGGCTTAACTGTTAATGAAAAAGGCTTCCAAGCAGCAATGACTGAACAGCAAAACCGTGCTCGTAATGCTCGTGACATGGACAACGGAATGGGTGTTCAAACTGACTTATGGACTGACTTCAAGGAAGATAGTAAGTATGTTGGCTACACTGATTTAACCGTTGATAATGCTAAGGTAATTGGTTTAGCACATGATGGCAAGCAAGCAGATGAAGCTCAACCAGGTGACCAAAACATTGAAGTAATCTTTGATGTTACACCATTTTATGCTGAAATGGGTGGCCAAGTAGCTGATACTGGTGACATTATTGATAATTACGGTAAGAAGGTTGGTCGGGTTGTTGATGTTCAACATGCACCAAACCAACAAAACCTTCATCGGGTTGAACTTAATGAACCATTAAAGAAGGGTGCTCGTTACAAGCTTGTTGTTGATCGGATCCGTCACTTGAAGATTGAAAAGAACCATACGGCAACCCACTTGCTTGACCAAGCATTGCGGAATGTTCTTGGTGGTCATACTCAACAAGCAGGTTCACTTGTAGAAGAACACTACTTGCGGTTTGACTTTAACCACTTTGGCCAAGTTACTGCCAAGGATCTGAAGGCTGTTGAACAAATGGTCAATGAACAAATCTGGAAGGAAATCCCAGTTAAGACTGTCGAAACAGATATTGATTCTGCTAAGGAAATGGGTGCAATTGCCCTCTTCTCTGATAAGTATGGTGACAAGGTTCGGGTTGTTAAGATTGGTGATTACAACACAGAATTCTGTGGTGGGGATCACGTTAAGAACACAAACGAATTAGGCCTCTTCAAGATTGTTTCCGAAGGTGGGGTTGGTGCTGGTGTTCGGCGGATTGAAGCCGTAACATCAAGTGATGCATTTAAGTTCCTCCAAGATCGTGACGACCTTCTTAATACAGTTGCAAGTGACTTGAAGGTTTCACAAATTAAAGAGGTTCCTCACCAAGTTGAAGCTTTGCAAAATGATTTGAAGGAAGCTCAAAAGCAAAGTGAAGCACTTCAAGCAAAGATTGCTGCTCAACAAGCTAACAGTGTCTTTGAAAACGTTCAAAAGACTGCCAATGGTAGTTTGATCGCTGCTGAAGTTCAAGTTGCCGGAATGGGTCAATTACGGCAATTAGCCGATATTTGGCGTGAAAAGAACCTATCAGACGTTTTAGTTCTTGGTACTGCTAATGATGGCAAGGCTAACCTGCTTGTTGCAGTGAGTGATGATAAGGTTAAGGCTGGATTAAAGGCTGGCGACTTAATTAAAGCAATTGCCCCTGCAATTAATGGTGGCGGTGGTGGTCGTCCAAACCTCGCCCAAGCCGGTGGGAAGAACCCTGCAGGAATTGCTGATGCTTTGAAGCAAGCTGCTGATTATTTAAATAAATAATTCCCGTAATTCTTATTGAATATTAGGTCTTTAGTGCGATTTAACCGCGTGCTAAGGACCTTTTATTATCCTTTAATAAAGTCGTCCAGACATAGAGGAAACAATTAAGAACTACGATCTTTTCATACTTTTGTGCTTGTGAATTGTGATTTACCGGTGAATATAGTAAAATTAGAACATGAATAGTCACTGGAGGTGACAAGAGTGTCAGAAAATAATGATAAGACGATGTTTTTCGACTTTGGTCAAAATCGTCAAGAAGATATTAAACAAACATTAAAAACAGTTTACGAAGCATTAGAGGAAAAAGGATATAACCCAATTAACCAGATTGTTGGTTATCTTCTTTCTGGGGATCCTGCTTATATTCCACGTTTGAATGATGCACGGAATTTAATTCGTCAACATGAACGAGATGAAATTATCGAAGAATTGGTTCGTTCATACCTTAAAAACAATGGGGAAACCAAATGAGACTATTAGGACTTGATGTTGGTTCGAAAACTGTCGGAATAGCGGTTAGTGATCCATTAGGGTGGACTGCACAAGCGGTTGAAATTATTCCAATTGATGAAGATGAAGAAATCTTTGGGATTGATCGGGTTGCTGAAATTGTTAAGCAAAAACAGGTAGCCGGATTGGTTGTTGGTTTACCTAAGAATATGAATAATACTGAAGGTCCACGTGTGGAAGCTTCACAACATTATGGTGAGTTGCTAAAAGAACGTTTTCCGTCAATTCCAATTGATTATCAGGATGAACGACTAACGACAGTTGAAGCACACCGAATGTTGGTAGAAGAAGCTGATATTTCACGGGCAAAGCAGAAAAAGGTTATTGACGAAGTAGCGGCCACTTTTATTTTGCAAAGTTACTTAGATCGGCATGGCAAGCTCGTTCAAAGATTGAAATGAGGTAAAAATTAATGAGTAAGCAACAAAATACAGATGACCAAATGATTACCCTCGTTGATGAAGATGGTAATGAACAATTATTTAAGGAATTGTTCACATTTGATTCAGATGATTGGGGAAAATCCTATATTTTCATTTATCCAGCTGAACAGGAAAATGATGACTCAGTGGATATTCAAGCTTACATTATCGCTGACAATAAAGATGGCGATGGTGAAGACTTGGTACCAATTGAAGATGATAAAGAGTGGGATATGGTAGAAGAAGTTCTCAATACTTTCTTGGATAACGATGGGAACTTTAAAGCTTAATTCCATTACGATATAAAGGCTGGGATGTGACTAGTTCACGATCCCAGTCTTTTGATTTCTAGTTCTCTTTAATTATGGAGGATTCAATTCTTGATACTTTCAACGGTTATTTTGTTGTTACTGATCATTAGTATTGTTCATGGTCATCGGGTAGGGGTACTATCGATGATCATTTCAGTTGCAACATACGCAATTAGTTATTTTGGAGCAAAGGTTAGTACGCCAATTATTGGTGGTTGGTTAACAACCCTTTTTCCAGAAATTGGTCATGGAACAACTACAATTTCTGGAAATAGTCTATCTGGTCTCGATCTTAGTCAATTTTTCTATCGGGGAATCGCATTTATTATTTGTTTTATTATCTTGAATGTGATTGTCCGATTATTATTGAGAAAATTAAAATGGTTTACTAAATTACCAATTCTAGGAACTGTTGATCGGTGGGCTGGCGCAATTTTAGACTTTGTTATTTGTTATGTAATTATTTTTGTGTTACTAGTAGTCTTTCAACTTTATCCTGGTGGCTGGTGGCAAATGCAACTAGCTAATTCAGATGTTGCACAGTTGATTATTAAAGAAACACCATTTTTAACGGAAACATTAATTAATCTTTTAGGTTAGGAAGGAAAAAACAGTGGATCAAAAAGCAATTTCAACAATGGAATTTGATCAAATTAAACAAGAGTTAGGACGCTACCTTGTTTCTGCTTCAGGCAAACGAGAATTAGCAGCACTAACTCCATCTGCTGATCAAACAACAATTCAATATTGGCTAGATGAAACGACTGATGGTGCTGATATCTTACGCTTAACCGGTGGAATTCCGATTCCTAAATTAAAAAACATCCAACCGCAGTTAAAGCGATTACGGGTTAATGCTAATCTGAATGGTACAGAATTAGCGCAGATTACTAAAGTCCTTCAAACTAGTATGAGTGTAAAGAATTTCTTTGCTGAATTTAAAGAGCAGCAAAAACAACAATTACGAGTAATTGAAGATTCAGTTCAACGGCTAACGACAATTCCATCAATCACAAAGCGGTTAATCCAGTCAATTGATCCTGATGGACACGTTAATGATGAGGCTTCAACGAAATTGCATGGGGTTCGGCGATTAATTACTAAAACGGAAAGTGAAATCCACCATCAAATGGAGCGGTTTACTCAAGGACGGAATGCCAAGTATCTAAGTGATGCAATTGTGACAGTACGAAATGATCGGTATGTTGTTCCAGTCCTTGCTCGCTACCGGAATAAGTTTGGTGGGGTAGTTCATGATCAAAGTGCTAGTGGCCAAACACTTTACATTGAGCCAGCGGCAGTAGTTGAATACAATAACCGTCTGCGCCAGGCTCAAGTCGAAGAAAAACAGGCGATTCTTGAAGTATTGGCAGAGTTGTCTGCATTGATTGCCCCCTATCGTGAAGAAATCAATGACAATGCTAAGATTCTAGGACACCTTGACTTTATTAATGCCAAGGCTCGTTTTGCACGTGACCATAATGACAGTCTGCCCTTACTAAATGCTGAAAATAAGGTTATGCTTCGTCAGGCGCGTCACCCATTAATTGATAGCCAAAAAGTTGTTGCCAATGATATTAAGATTGGTGATGATTATAAGACAATTGTGATCACAGGGCCGAACACCGGTGGTAAGACAATTACCCTAAAGACATTTGGATTAATTCAAATGATGGGACAAGCCGGTTTATTTATTCCTGCTCAAGAGGGAAGTACGATTGCTGTCTTTGACAATATTTATGCTGATATTGGTGATGAACAATCTCTGGAACAGAACTTAAGTACCTTCTCGGGTCATATGGAGAATGTAAAGTCAGTTCTGGAACGGATTACTAGTAGAAGTTTAGTACTGCTTGATGAATTAGGTGCCGGGACTGATCCAAAAGAAGGGGCAGCGCTTGCGATGTCAATTCTTGATTATATTGCAAGTAAAGACAGTACCGTTGTCATTACAACTCACTATCCAGAGCTAAAAGTTTATGGCTACAATCGTCCAGGAACAATTAACGCTAGCATGGAATTTGATCAAGAAACGCTAAAACCAACATATCATTTTCTCTTGGGGATTCCGGGACGGTCAAATGGGATTGAAATTGCCCAGCGATTAGGAATTAACGAAACTATCATCATAGAATCAAAGTCCCTTGTGAGTGATGACAGTCAAGATCTTAATCAAATGATTGGTGAGTTAGTTGAACAACGTAAAGCAGCACGGGAAGAAAAAGAACGGCTGCAAAAGCTCTTAACGAAGAACCAACAAAAAGAAGAAGAACTTACTACTAAGCTTGATCGCTTTAATGAGCAACGTGATGACCTGTTAGCAAAGGCTCGAAATGAAGCTAACCACGAAGTTTCAATGGCTAAAAAGAAGGCAGACCGAATTATTCATCATTTGCGTCAATTGGAAATTAAGCAGGGCGGTAACGTTAAAGAAAATGAGTTAATTGATGCTCAAGGTGCATTAAATGCCTTACACCGTGAAGATCCACGACTTAAACACAACTCTGTTCTTCGGCGTGCTAAAGCAAAACATGATTTCCATGTTGGGGATGCTGTACTGGTAAAATCCTATGGTCAACAGGGTGAATTACTCTCTAAGCGCGGTAAACATAAGTGGGAAGTTCAGATTGGTATTTTACGGATGGAAATTGATGAAAACGATCTAGAAAAAATTAATCATAAGCAACTACGGAAAGAAGAACGGGCCAAGGAAAAAGTATCTTCTGGAGTACATACTACCCAGACGCGCCAGACTAGTGCTCGTCTTGACTTACGTGGTCACCGTTATGAACAGGCGATGAGTGAATTATCTAATTTCATCGATCATGCTTTGCTAAATAACCTTTCTACGGTTACGATTATTCATGGAAAAGGTACCGGTGCATTACGAAAAGGAACGCAACAATACCTTCGCTCTAATCCTCGAGTAAAATCATTTGATTATGCTGCACCAAATAATGGTGGCGATGGAGCAACAATTGTTAACTTATAAAAAGTAAGCATATTATCTGACAAGTATTAAGGTTTTTGGTAAAATACTGTCATGATGATTAAGGAGGATTTTGTTATGACTGTTAAAGTAACTACTGATCAAACTTTTGAACAAGATACTGCTACTGGTGTGACTCTAACTGACTTTTGGGCAACTTGGTGTGGTCCTTGTCGGATGCAATCACCTGTAGTTGAGAAGTTATCTGAAGAAATGCCAGACGTTAGTTTTACTAAGATGGATGTTGATCAGAATAAGGAAACTCCACAAGAATTCCAAATTATGAGTATTCCAACATTATTGATTAAGAAGGATGGTCAAGTAGTTGATAAGGTAATCGGCTATCACTCAAAGGAACAATTAAAGCAATTGTTGGAACAATACACTAATGACTAATTAAATTGCAGCCATTTACGGTTCTAACCCAAAAAAGCATCAGGTATTCAAATAAGTCGAATACCTGATGCTTTTGTTAATTATGAAAAGAGTTCAGTTAATTTCCAAATTCACTATTATTTTTCTTTACGCGAATTTTTCTTTTTCTTACTCTTTTTATCTTTCTTGGGTTTATCGTCGGTTGATTGATGATTATGTAGATCAAGGAAGGTTACCAATTCGGTCCGCTCACTGTCTGCATCGCTTTGTGGATCGCTCTTGACTTTGATTAAAATACTATCCTTTTTTCGCTCAATGATTTCAGCTTCAGAGATAGTCATCAACTGAAATTCAATCTCTTGAGCGATGAAGCCTAATTCTAAACCGAAGGAAGTCTGTTCATCATTTTGGGCAATTCGTTCTTGAACAATTTGGCCACCTAATCGCCATAGTTGGCTAGTTGCTGTTTTCTTTTGTAAGGAAAGTTCACCAAAACCGAGTTGACTAGTAATTAATTGTAAATCCTCAAGCGAGCCAACGGGGAACTGTCGGGCTACGTCCTTTCCAATCCAATATAGCATTTCGTCGGTCTCTTTTCCGAGAATTGCTGGCAGAATAACGTCACGTAAGCTCCCATTCATTAATCCCCGGTTACTGTTTAATAATGAATCGTATAACTTTTGGCTCATTAATTTAATACTCCTTTTGAAGAATCATTACTATTATACTGAATAATTAGAAAAAAACAGACTTTTTATTCGAAAACTTGCAAAAGATTGGAGAAAATTAAATAATGGAGTTTCAAGGAATTATAGAAACGGGGTACAAATAATGGATAATCGTCCAATTGGTGTAATGGATTCTGGCTTAGGTGGACTTTCTGTTGTACGCGTCCTCCAAAAGCAGTTACCGAACGAATCGATAATTTTTGTGGGGGATGAAGGTCATTTTCCATATGGTACAAAGACCCAAGACGAAATTCGACACTTGGTTGTTAATATTGGTAAGTTCTTGCAAAGCCAACCAGTAAAGATGATGGTGATTGCCTGTAATACTGCAACTGCTGCCGCATTAACAACAGTTCAAAAAGAATTAAACATTCCAGTGATTGGAGTAATCAATCCGGGCGCTAAAGCAGCAATCGAAAGTAAAGCACAGCGGGTTGGTGTAATCGCAACTGAGTCAACTACCCAAGATGGCGCTTATGTTCGTGAGATCAAGAAATTAGATCCAACTGTAAATGTTGTTAGTAAAGCAACTCAACCACTAGTTTCCGTCGTTGAACATGGACATACTGGGACACCAGCAGCACAAAAAACAGTGGATCAACAATTGGCAATCTTTGATGATCAACCAGTTGATGCCTTGATTCTGGGTTGTACGCACTTTCCTTTCTTGACAAAGGAAATTAGAAAAAAGATGGGCCCTGCAGTGAAATTAATCGATCCTGCATTAGAAACGGTTAACCAAGTTAAGACAATGTTAACGGCAAAGCAGCTTTTAAGTGATCAACCAGCCAGTTATGTTCTTTATTCAACTGGCAACCGTCAAGATCTCGAAGCGGGTGCGGAGAAATGGTTAAATGGTCAATATGATAGTTGCAACGAATTAAAATTAGGGGAGGATGATGACTAATGGATTCGCTCGTAATTGCTACTAAAAATCAAGGTAAGGCCCGTGAATATCGTGAAATGTTGGCACCTTACAAAATTGAAGTTAAGACACTTGCTGATTTCTCTGATCCAATCGCAATTAATGAAAATGGAACGACCTTTTTAGAAAATGCCACAATTAAAGCTCAAACAGTAATGGATGTACTTGGGATTCCTGTGATGGCTGATGATTCAGGGTTAGTTGTGGATGCATTAGATGGTGCGCCTGGAGTCCATTCTGCTCGGTATGCTGGCGATCACGATGATCAAGCAAATAATGCAAAGCTCTTGCGTGAATTAACCGGTGTCCCTGAAAGTAAGCGAACAGCTCATTTCCACACAACAATCGTGGCTTTAAAACCTGATGGGGCTAAGTTAGTTGCTAATGGCCGAGTTGATGGCCGAATCTTAACCGGTCCACGCGGTCATAATGGGTTTGGTTATGATCCACTGTTTTATGTCGAAAAATTCCATTGCGCAATGGCTGAATTGACAGCTGAACAAAAGAATTCAATTAGTCACCGTGGTCGTGCGCTAGAAGAATTTCTTAAGCATTTTGCAGAATGGTGGAATAAGTAATGAAGGCATTAATTATTAGCGATAACCATGGCGATAGTCGGATATTAAATGATATCAAAGAGCAATTTGCTCAGGATGTGGATGTTTTAGTTCATTGTGGTGATTCAGAATTAAAAGCTGATTCAACCGCAATGCAAGGGTTTAAAGCTGTAAAAGGAAACAATGATTGGGGATTAGATTATCCAGGTCAACTCGAATTTACGGTTGCGGGTATTTCTTTCTTGGTTGTTCATGGTGATCATGATCAGGTTAATTATTCTCTGACACCTTTGATGTTAAAGGCACAATCATTCGGTTCTAATGTGGTTTGTTATGGACATACACACCAATTAGCTGTATCAATGAATGATGACATTTTATTTATTAATCCGGGAAGTATTAGCCTGCCTCGTGGCGAATATTCACGGATTGGTGGAACATTTGCGATTGTTGATGCTAATGAAGAAAGATACATGGTTGACTACTATGATCGCAATTGTCAATTACTGCCAGAACTACACTTCGAATTTGAACGACCAAACTAATAAAAACAAACACCTCCTTGAAAGTCTAAATGATTATTAGGCTCACAAGGAGGTTATCTTTATAATAGCTATGATTTTGTAGTTGAAGGGTTTTCGGTCCAACCGAGAGGGATTTTATTTGCACGTAAAGCCTTTAAATACTGTGAAAGGAACTTACTTGCAATTTGATCCTGAACACCGTTTTGCGTAGTGATCGTTACGCGAAAAACTAGTTGACCATTTGTGTTGACGGGGCCGACAATAACGGGAGTTGAGCGTAATTCAGTAACTGTAGCAGTTAACTTTTTATTTTCCTCACTAATAATTTCCGCAATTTTTTCGAGAGGTGCCTTTGGCGAAATCCGGATATCAATATTTGCAACCATGTTATTTCGCGAAAAATTACGAACCGTAGTAATTCTTCTGTTGGGGATATAGTTTAATGTTCCGTCACTACTAGTAATTTGAGTAGTACGCAACCCTAAGGCAGTGACTGTTCCCTTAATTGAATCAACCTCAACAACATCACCAACGTCTAATTGTTGTTCAAGTAAAATAAAAAAACCAGTGACCATATCGCTAACGAATCCTTGAGCACCAAGTCCTAAAGCAATACTGAATATTCCGGCACCAGCGATTAATGTTCCAACCGGTACACCAATTTCGGATAAGATTGCATATAGTAAAAAGAAATAGCACGTGTAGCGGTAGATATTAAGAGTAAGTGCATGAATCGTCGCTACCCGATTGCTTGACTTGAGGATCTTGACGTGATTAGATTCGACAAATAGGTGATCGATGATGAGTCGTCCTAACCACAGTAAAATGAAAAACAAGATAATCGTAACGACGATTAACAATAAGCGACTAAAAAAGTGCTGAGAAATTTCATGCCATGATAAGTCGGTAAAAACTTTAGTGACTTGTTGGAATTGCTTATTAAGCACTGAATTCATTATTTTCCTCCTTAAAAAATCCTTATTTTATTGTACAAGTCATTGGATTGATTGTCGAATGGGAGTTAGATATGCTATTCTACTATTGTTAATTGATTTATCGTAACTTACAAAAAGGAGGATTAGTGATGACAATTGGTGAATTAGCTGGACTGATTGCAGCAATTGCATTTGTTATCCTGGTCATTTTTGCCTGCATTTCACTCAACCAGGTAAGCAAAATGTTGAAGGAAACTAATGATTCAGTAAAGGTGCTTTCAAGTGATGTTGATGCTTTAAGTAAAGAAACAGAAAAATTGTTGGGCAATACCAATAGCTTACTTGAAGATCTTAATAAGAAGTCAGGAGAACTTGATCCTGCCGTTAAGGCAGTTGCTGATGTTGGTCAAAGTGTTTCAAACGTTAATGATGCCCTAAATAATTTTGTTGAACGACGGGAAGAACGTCAAAGTCGGTTCTCTAATTTAGCAAAATCAGCAACCCAGGCTGCAGTGTTGGGAACATTACGAAAAGTTCGTCAACATCGACAAGCAAAGAAAGCAAAGGAGATGGATGAATAATGAGTAAGAATATTTTATTAGGAGCAATCCTTGGTGGAACTGCTACTTATGTTGCTTGGAAGACTTTATCTGCAAAGCAAAAAGAATCAATTAAAGAAAATATTAGTTCATGTGTAACTGATTTTGCAGACGCATCAACCGACTATGCATTAAATGCCCTCGATATTATCGATGAAAAGTTAGCTGAATATGAAGCTAGTGACAAGGTAAGTGACCTGAGCAGTCGGTTTAGTGAGGCCGCTGATGGGGTTAAGAATAAGGCCAGCAAAGTAGTTGATCATTTTACTAATGAAGATTTTGATAAGCAGACTGCAGATATTCGGCAACAACTTGCAAAGAGCGCTGAACCAGACATTGTGATTGACGCAACCAAAGAAAAGCATGATTAAAACTTGCATTAGTTATACGAAAAGACGCTTAGCATTTAACTTTGAATGCTGGCGTTTTTTATTTTTCACCCATAATACTGTGAACAAATAGCATAATATTAGCGATTTGAAAAAAATTATGGTAACGTTTGCCAAAAGTAGTTGGATCTGATATATTAATGTGGTTATGAAAAATTATGAAAGCAAATAAAGACAATAAAGAAAGGGCTATCAATATGGAAAAACAAGCAGTTACCATTTACACTGTTGCTCGTGAAGCACGTGTTTCTATGGCTACCGTTTCGCGGGTAGTTAACGGTAATCCAAACGTTAAACCAGAAACACGGCAAAAAGTGCTTGATGTTATTAAAAAACTAAACTATCGTCCGAATGCTGTTGCTCGTGGTTTAGCTTCAAAGAAGACCACTACTGTTGGGGTAATCATTCCTAGTGTTACTAACCCATATTTTGCTGAATTAGCGTTAGGAATTGACGATATTGCGACGATGTATAAGTACAATATCATTTTAACCAATTCCGATTTTAACGATGATAAGGTATTAAAAGTTGCTCGTGGATTGTTGGCTAAACAAGTTGACGGAATTATTTTCATGGGCCATGATATGTCAGCTGAATTACAACAAGAATTTGAAGCTTCTAATACTCCTGTTGTTGTAGCTGGCTCAATTGTAAACGATGATCAACTTGCTACTGTGCGGATTGATTACCAAAGCGCAGCTAAGGAAGCCACTAATTATTTGTTAGATCATAATCATGATCGGGTTGCATTTATGGTTAGCTCACTTGATTATTCTATTAACTCAAAGTATCGTTTAGCAGGTTACAAGGAAGCACTAGCAGAACATAATATTCCATACGAATCCAAGTACGTTATTGAAACTAATGGTGACTACAACCGTGCTTACGAACAAGCTACTCATTTGGTCGAACAAGGTGTTAAGGCAGCTTATGTAAGTGATGATGATTTGGCAGCTGGTCTCTTAAATGGTTTAACTGATAATCAAATTAAGGTTCCAGATGAATTTGAGATCATTACATCAAACGACACCAAATACGCTAAGATTACTCGGCCAACGTTAACGTCAATCACTCAACCACTTTATGATATTGGTGCTATTTCTATGCGTCTCTTAACTAAGATGATGGATGGAGAAGTAAGTGATAGTGATGATGTAATTCTCGATCACGGAATAATTGAGCGCCAATCTACACGTCGAGGTTAATATAACCGTGGAAACACGAAGCGCACTTCGTCAAGAGCGTGAGGAGAAAAAGCAGCAAAAGGAGAAACCGGTTAAACGGCGGCACCCGGCTTTCATTATCTGGGGGACAGTTTTGTTAACTTTATTAACGCTCTCGATGATTTTAAATCAGACTATCTTAAACGCACGATTTGCAGTCCATGAGATCACTACTTCAAATTTATCGACCACGTTAATGGATAATGTGAATCAAGGGTTATCTCAGTATGGGATCTCTTCTAACGTGATTTCCTCTAGTGAGTCAAACAAATTAATTAAACAGGCAGTTAACCAGGTTTATTCAGGGAAAGAAATAAATCTTAATCTGCAATCCGAAGTAAATAACGTCGGTGATTCGGTCTCACAAGCAGCTGCAAAGTACGGAATTTCTGCTTCAATTCCCAGTTCTGTAACTTCTGAAGCAGGTAGCAACATTTCAAATGCTGTAAATAGTCAACTTAATACCCCGCAAGTTAAACAATTAACCAACGGAATAACGATTGCAAAGACTGTTGATCATATAGTGATGATCGGATCTTTGATTGGGCTGATTGTAATGGCGATAATGGCCTTACCAGGACGACACCTATTAGGATCATTCTCTTGGATTGGCCTATGGGGTACTATTATTGTTTATGCCTTAATTTTAGGATTAAGCGCAATTATTTCACAGGTAGGAGCTCAGTTCCCTGACTACAGTACCTTTACTGCTCAATTAGCTACTGATTTCCAATCACAGGCACAGAATATCTGGATCGTTCTGCTGATAATAACGATCATCTTATTCTTAGTCCGGATTGGTGGTCGTGTAGTGAAAAGGCAGTAAACCTTGAATTTAGTAGGGAGATCTGCTAAAATCTACCTGTTTATCACATTAATTAAGAAAAGAGGAGTCAGTAATGTCAGGACATTCAAAATGGCATAACATTCAGGGACGTAAGAACGCCCAAGATGCTAAACGTGGTAAGATTTTCCAAAAGATTTCACGTGATTTGTACCAAGCAGCTAAAGCAGGTGACCCTGATCCAGCGAACAATGCCCAATTACGTTTGGTAATTGACAAGGCTCATGCCGCTAACATGCCAAAGAAGAACATTGATCGGGCAATTGCTAAGGCTTCTGGTATTGGTGGCGCAAAGTTCGAAGAAGTTACTTACGAAGGTTATGCACCAGGTGGTGTTGCCGTAATGGTTTCTGCTTTGACTGATAACAAGAACCGGACTGCAGCAGCGGTACGTTCAGCATTTACCCATGCTGGTGGTTCACTTGGAGCTAGTGGTTCAGTTTCATACATGTTCGACCGTAAAGGTTTAATTGAAATTCTTCGTGATGGCCTTGATAAGAGTGAAGATGACATGTTGATGGATGCACTTGATGCAGGTGCTGATGACATGAAGGCAACTGACGAAAAGTTCCAAATCTTCACTGATCCAAGTAGCATGACAAGTGTTCGTGACGCTTTACGTGAAAAGGGTTATGACCTTGATACT
Source organism: Candidatus Limosilactobacillus merdavium (assembly GCA_018883805.1). Lineage (GTDB taxonomy): Bacteria > Bacillota > Bacilli > Lactobacillales > Lactobacillaceae > Limosilactobacillus > Limosilactobacillus merdavium. Next base: position 70,662 of record JAHLFK010000002.1, read on the forward strand.
GCAGAAGTAACCATGATTCCACAAAATCGGACTGCTGTTCCTGAAGATAAGGTTAAGCAATACAACCACCTTATCGATGAATTAACTGCAAACGATGATGTTGCGGATATTTATGAAGCTGGTCAATTACCAGAAGATGCTGAATAAGTATAAAAGAGTCGGGAATTTCCCGGCTTTTTTTGTTTTAAAAAATTTAAGGGTGACTTTTTTACGTTCTTCTATATTGGAGGCGTAGATTAGTAATGGAAAAATTTGAAGAGTTTGTAAATAACGCAATTAGCAAAAGGTGTTCCGATATTTTTGTTCTTCCTTTTGGTGATCATTTTCGCATTATGGATTGTATTAAAGGGAAGAAGAAAGTTGTGACCGAGTTGTCAGCAAAAGCAGGGCAACAAATGATTGCGTATTTCAAATATCGCGGCAATATGACAGTTAGTGAGCATCGGCGACCACAAATTGGTGCATTGAAATGGAAAGCAAATAGTGGTGAGTTTGTAGATTTACGATTATCAACGGTTGGAGACTACCAATCTCGAGAATCCTTAGTAATTCGTTTGATATATTCGTTGTCTGCGATTAAGTATCAGGTAGCCTTTCCTCAGCAGTGGGATGAACTAGAACAGCTGGTACTCCAAAGGGGACTGATTCTTTTTGCTGGACCGATGGGATCGGGGAAAACAACCACAATGTATCGTTTGGCAAAGAAGTTAGCGGTGGAAGAGTTAGTTATGACAATTGAGGATCCTGTAGAAATTGAAGAGAGCGACTTTCTCCAATTACAAGTAAATAATACTGCAGGGATGGGGTATCAAGAGTTACTTAAAGTTGGTTTGCGGCATCGTCCGGATAATTTCATTATTGGCGAAATAAGAGATCCACAGACGGCTAAAATGGCTGTTCAAGCTGCCTTGAGTGGTCATTTAGTTTTAGCAACAGTTCATGCGACTAATGCATGTGGTGCAATAGCAAGAATGCGGCAATTAGGGGTTGAGTCGTATTATCTACAGCAAGTGCTTACGGGAATATGTTACCAGCGACTCCTTCCGCTGAAACAAAGCTCTGCGGTTTTGTTTGAATTACTAGCAAATAATGACGGATTCCAAATAACAGAAGAAGGGCATAGGGGGATGAGTGATGAGTGGCAACAACGGCTTAAACAGCTACTTCAAGAAGAACAAATTACATTGGCAACTTACGAAAAATTCCAAAACGGTTAAGTTTAGTCGGCATGATCAAGCTGAGTGGCTACTGTTAATCGCAGATCTTTTGAAGAGTGGCTTTCCTCTTCATCATGCAATTGCCTTTTCAGCTTCTGTTTTGAATAAGCACCGGATTCTCTTTCAGACAATTAATCAATCAATGAGTGCTGGAGAAACATTTGCTGACTGTCTCAAACCATATATTGGGACAAACCTGTACTACCAACTGCTTTTAGCAGAACAACATGGCAATCTGGAAGAATGCTTACAAGAAATTGGCAAATTGATGGTCCTTCAAGAAAAGCAACGGCAGAAGTTGGTTAACTTAATACAGTATCCATTAATTCTTTTAGGACTCTTAATCATTCTAATGATCGCTTTAAAGGTTTTCGTTTTTCCAGAATTGAGCGAATGGGGCGGAAAGTCAGGGAACTTTGATAACTTTTACTTGATAGACATTTTTGCTTATTCTGCTGGTGGGATTATCGTTACTGCTTTCCTTGAAATAATGAAATGGTCGAAGATGGATCAATTACAGAAGGTTCGTACTTGTTGCTCGTTGCCAGTGATTGGAAAATGCTATCGTCTATTTTATGGCTATTACGTGGTAACCAACTTGGCAATGATGATGCGCCACGGATTAAAAATCCGCGAAATTTGTCTGATTGTTGAAAAGTACCAATCGCAGGACTTCTTATCGTTATTAGGGAAAATAGTGAAAAATGAGGTAAATCAAGGACATGATTTGACGCTTGTTTTTCAGCAAGCTCCTTTTCTTCCCCCAGAATTGAAATTAATTATTGAAAAGGGATCGACAATTGATGATTTGGGGAATGACTTAACAGCATTAGCCAATATTTTATTTCAGCGGTTGGCAAGCCGGATTGAACGGTTGTTAACGTTAATCCAACCAATTATTTTTGGGATAATCGCAATAATTATTGTTGGCCTTTACCTTCGACTTTTATTACCAATTTATCATTCAATGCAGGGGGTTATTTAGATGTTGAAGAAACGAAATGCATTTACGCTTCTGGAAATGTCGATTGTCTTATTTATTATCAGTTTATTAATCCTGATTGTGCTGCCTAACCTGTCGGCTCAGCGGAAAAGTGCTAAAAGGATTCACGGGGATGCAATGGTTTCTGTGATCCAAACACAAGTTGATGAATATTCAAATGATGGGGGTAAAGAAGATGTTAGTTTGGAAGAACTTAAAGAGGCTAAGTATTTAACGGCGGCTCAAGTAAAAAAAGCTCATGAGCAGCATATTGTGATTGTCGATGGAAAGGTAATTAAACGGTGAGGGAAAGAGCATTTACGCTTTTAGAAACGATTATTGTCCTGTCATTGACGGTGATAATTATTACCTTCTCGTTTCCAGCAATTACTAGAAGTCAGCAGATGGCGGCTGAAAGAAAATTTTGGAACAGCTTTTGTCAAGAATGGCAGGCGGCACAAGTACGTTCTAAAGTGAATCATACGGCAACAACAGTTTCATTTGATCATATTGATTATCAAATTGAATTTGCCTGGATTGATGGCAATCATTCAGAGAAAAAACAAATTGATATCCCTGAAACGTTGTTAGTCAGAGAATTCACTAATTTTAAGATGCACGAAAATGGGTATACAAAACCAATGACTCAAAAATTCCAGTCGTCAATTAATCACAAGACTTATTTGATGCGAATCCAACTTGCATGGGGAGGTTACCATATTGAAACAAAGGAGTAGGTGTGCATTTGTCTTAGCAGATAGCATAGTTGCTTTGACGATCATTTCTTTAAGCATTACTTTCACGTTGATTTGTCATAACTGTTTGTTACAACAAGCGAAGCGCCAAGAAATTAATCTTGCTGCAAATAGGTTAGCCAAAGAAGCAAGTGATGAGTTAGTTGCAGTACATCATTCAGTAAACATACGCCGAGGTAACTTCCTAGCCAGCGCAAATAGGAATCGGGTAGTTGTTTATCGAAGTGATCAAAAGATTCTTGAGGTAGTGAAGTGAAGAAGGAAGGCTTTACTCTAGTAGAATGTTTAGCAGCTTTGGTCATCATCGCACTCATAGTGATGCTCTTATCTTTTCAGATGAAGGTTATAAAGTCTTCATGTATTAAACAAAATTCACAACCGTTAGACTGGTACCTATGTTTATCCGAATTAGAATCAGCCGATCATCATTTTATGATTGAAGAAGTATCGTCTAACCAGTTAAGGTTATGGAGCAAGTCAACGGGGTTAACCTATGAACTTCACAGTACTGACCGATTGTACTTAAGCTGTGTGGGACATGGAGGGTATATGCTTATTTTTCGAGATCTAGCTCCTAATTCTGTAACATTTAGTGAGCTTAGTGGTTCCAGAGTTGAAATCAGAGGACAAAGGAAAAATGGACAAGGATTGATCGGGATTGTTAAGTTTTATGGACAGGTTGAATAAAAAGAGTCGCCCAGGGTACGCACTCCTGATTAGCATGTTATTATTACTATTTTCCACCGGAATCATTATTTTTGAATTTCAGTACCAAAAACATCAATTTTTCATTAATCGTGAAATGAATCGAAAACTAGAAGGTCAGATAAAGAAAAATCTTGATAAATTCAGCGGTTTGAAAAAGGAAAATAATCACAATTTTCAGAACAAATGAATATATTTTAGACAAAATTACTTAAAAACGTTCGGCAGTGAAGCGCTACCTTGAATTTAATAGACAGAATCGTTAAACTTATAAGTGATTGTAATGTAATGGAGGTGACCTACACTGTCACAGCAATCAATTCAAGATTTATTTGAGTTATTTGATCAAGGGACAACTCTTTTACAAGCTGCGTTAAATAGTTCGTATTTAGATGCAATGCTAGAAAATGCGGAAAATATTATTGATAATAATACAGTTCGCGTTGAAAATGGGGTTCCGGATAAAGAAACTCAAAAGAAACTAGAAGATATTTATAAGCAACTCGATTTAAAGAATGTAAAAGCGGAAGCAATTCGTCAGTTAGTCCAGTTAAGCTTTTTGAAAGTTATTCGGAAGGATGCAATTCAAGCAAATCACCAGATGACTCCAGATACAATTGGACTTTTAATGGCATTCTTGATTGAAAAGGTAACGCAAACTGCTAAACCTGAAACAATCTTTGATCCTGCAGTGGGGACAGCAAACTTGCTAACAACTGTAATGAATCAGTTAGATAAAGATGAGCATGAGGATATCAAAGGATACGGAATTGATAATGATGATTCAATGTTAGGTGTTGCTAGTGTTAACGTTGCACTGCAACATGCAAATATTGATTTGTACCACCAAGATTCGATTGGTGCATTGGATATCCCACAATGTGATCTTGCTGTTAGTGATTTGCCAATTGGCTATTATCCATTAGATGACAATACCAAGTCTTACCAAACGCGAGCGGAAAAAGGCCATTCATTTGTTCATCACTTGTTGATTGAACAATCAATGAATTACTTAAATCCAGGCAGCTTTGGTGTATTCTTGGTACCAAGCAGTCTTTTTCAAACTAAAGAGACTGAAGGATTCATTAAGTGGATTCATTCAGTTGCTTATCTGCAAGGATTTGTAAGTTTGCCAAGTGAGTTGTTTGCAAATCCAGCGGCGCAAAAGTCAATTTTGCTACTCCAACGTCATGGTGGTAATAGCAAGCAGGTGCCAAAGGTTCTTCTTGGTGAATTTCCATCGTTCAAAGATAAAAATAAGTTTGCCCGTTTTATGCAAGAGATTGATAATTGGGTTGCAACGAATATTAATAAGTAAAAGGGGACGTATTAAATGTCAAAAACAATCGCGGTTAATGCCGGAAGCTCAACATTAAAATTTAAGTTATTCGATATGCCAAGTGAGGACGTTGTTGCAGAAGGAACAATTGAACGAATTGGCGAAGAAATGGGTCATGCAAAGATCAAGTATGGTGATGGTCAAAAGCATGAAGAAGAACGGCCATTTGCCGATCATGGTAGTGCTGTTAAGTACTTACTTGATCAATTAATCTCTCTTGATATTGTTAAGAGCTATGACGAAATTACTGCCGTTGGTCACCGGGTTGTTGCTGGTGGTGAATACTTCAAGGATTCCGCAGTAATTGATGATGATGTAATTGCAAAGATTGATAAGTTAGCAGAATATGCTCCATTACACGATCCAGCTGAATTAATTGGTATTAAGGAATTTAGAAAAGTATTACCAAATGCTTTTGCTGTGGCAGTATTTGATACTTCATTCCACGTAGATATGCCAAAGAAGAATGCTCTTTACAGTGTTCCTTATGAATGGTACGAAAAGTATGGTGCCCGGAAGTATGGTGCTCACGGAACTAGTCACCGTTATGTTGCTAGTCGGGCAGCAGATATGCTTGGTAAGCCTTTGAAGGATCTTAAGTTAATCACCATGCATATTGGTGCTGGTGCATCTATTACCGCTATTAAGGGTGGTAAGTCATACGATACTTCAATGGGCTTCTCTCCACTTGCTGGTATTACAATGGCTACTCGTTCAGGGGATGTTGATCCTTCATTAGTTGCCTTTGTTCAAGAAAAGTTGGGTAAGACTTCTTCTGAAATGATTGATATTCTTAACCATGAATCTGGTATTAAGGGAATTTCAGGAATTTCACCAGATATGCGTGATATTATTGCGGCCGCTGACAAGGGTAACAAGCGTGCTCAATTAACAATTGATATCTACGTAAACCGGATTGTTCGTTATGTTGGTGCATACATTGCCGAATTAGGTGGTGCAGATGCAATTGTATTTACTGCCGGTGTTGGTGAAAACAGTGCTCCTATTCGGAAGCTAGTTACTGATAAGTTGGCTTACTTTGGTATTAAGATTGATCAAGAAAAGAACAAGTGCCATGGGGTTGAACGTGACTTGTCAGCTCCAGACGCAAAGATTAAGACGCTGTTGATTCCAACTAACGAAGAATTAATGATTGTTCACGATATTGAACGTTTGAAGAAGCAAAGCAAGTAATTTTAATTATAGGAATCGGTAATTTGGCAGTTTTCTGTTGTAATTACCGGTTTCTTTTTAATATTTAAAATGTCTGTGAGGTAATGAAAATGCAGTTTGTTACAGCCGATACGCATTTCTTAGATGAACATTTACTTGGAATAGATAAATTTGCTCCGCGGCCATTTTTAACAGTTGATCAGATGGACGATGAGATTATTAAGAACTGGAATAATCGCGTTGGTGAAAATGATATTGTTTATCATCTTGGCGATATTGCGGTTTACTTTGCCAAGCCTCAGGTAAAAGCTTATGAAAAGATATTTAAGATTTTAAATTCGTTAAATGGCCATCTTATTTTCATAAAGGGGAACCATGATCCACATGGCTTATTTAAGTATTTAGAGAAGAATAACTATGAGTTCGGAGATAAACCAAAGTTCGCATTTCATGATGTAGGTGTGTTGATGAAGTATGATCATCGTCAATACTATTTAACTCATTATCCATTAATGCTAGGCATTGCTCCCCAAATTATTAACTTGCATGGCCATATCCACCACTACGCAGTTCCGGCAAAAGAAAATATTAATGTGGGCATTGATTCTCCAGAGTTTGACTATTTGTTGCCACAAAAAGTTCCTTTTGGGATGCCATTGAATTTTGCTGAAGTTGAAAAAATTGTTGAAGGGAAGAGAGATGACTTTGCAAAGAGAGGCTAGTATGATGGTAGGTGGTATTAATTAACAATGATGGGTGGTGAGAAAAAGTGAATCGTGCCAAAATTCAAGATTATATCGATCAACGTGAAGAACAGCGTGTAGATTTATACCACTATGAGCGCCAAACCGATGATGAATTCCTATTAAACGGTCATCAGTATAAATTATTGAAAAATTACCGGGATGGCTTTGACGGTGACCAGTTAGCCAATCGATTTAGCAATATTCTGAATAAGTATGATTACATTGTTGGTGACTGGGGATACGATCAACTGAGACTAAAGGGGTTTTATGATTCAGCTAATCCGTTATTTCGGCCAGAACAGGGAGTAGATACGATTGAGGATTACCTTTTTGAAGATTGCAATTTTGGTTGTCCTTATTTCATTGTTCAAAATTGTGAGGTTCAACTGCCACGTCATCGTAATCGGCGACATCGGAAGTCTCATTCTCCAGTGATTAAAGAACGAAAGAGAAAAGTAAAGCAACCAGAACCACGAAAGCGGCATAATCAAACTGCTAAACGGGTTAAGACTGGATCACACCGCCAAAAATTTGTCATTCATCAACGAACAAAGAGGAAGCAAAATGAAAAATAACTATCAGGGATATTTCATTGATCTTGACGGAACAATGTATAAGGGGACTAAACGGATTCCTGCAGCAGCAAGATTTATTAAGCGACTTCAGGAGAATAACAAAGAGATTTTATTTGTTACGAACAATAGTACAAGGACACCTGAGTTTGTTGCCCAAAACTTGACTGAGAACCACGGAATTAATGTGACGGCTAATAATGTTTACACGACTGCCATTGCAACTGCAGATTATTTGGATCAAATTGCGGGAAGTAAACGCAAGGTCTACGTTGTTGGTGAAAGTGGATTACGGAAAGCTCTTGCTAGCCGTAATTTTGAAATTACTGATCAAAGTCCTGACTATGTTGTAGTTGGACTAGATTCTGAAGTGACATACGAAAAGCTAGCGACCGCTGTGTTGTTAATTCGCGCAGGAGCTACCTTTATCGGAACTAATTCTGATAGCAATCTGCCAAATCAGCGGGGGATGGTTCCTGGAGCAGGTTCAATCGTTAAATTGGTGGAATACGCTACACAAAAGAAACCAATTATGATTGGTAAGCCTGAATCTATTATCATGGCAATGGCCTTAAAACGAAGTGGATTAGATAAAAATCAAGTGGTAATGGTAGGGGATAACTATCATACCGATATTCAAGCTGCCATTAATTTTGGAATTGATAGTTTATTAGTTTATTCTGGTCTTTCTACTAAAGAAGACGTTGCTAAGCAAAAAATTCAACCAACTCACCAGGTAGATAGCCTTGATGACTGGACGGTCCAATAAATGAAAGATACGATCAAATCTCTTTTAGAAGTAATAGTGTATTTCTTTGGGGCAGTTTCGCTTGCTATCATAATAAGTATTAATCTTTCGGTGCTGTTAATCCACTTTAATGGAGTTGGTGTAACTAGTTCTCAATTAATGGGTGATTATCTGCGGTTGATTTATTATTTGCAAAGTCCATGGGTAAATCAGCTTTCTTTTCATTTTTTAGCGATCAGTAAGAGTGCATTGGAGCATTTTAGCTCTGTTCGTCATTTGATACTAAGTAATGAGCTGGTTTCTTTGTTTAGTTGGGGAATAATTGCCTTTATTCAAAAGAAAGAAAAAAAGCGAAATCAATTTCTAATGTTGATTTCGCTTATTAATTATGTATCTGTCGCTTTGTTAATTTTTGTGAGTCTATTGGCGGTTAATTTTAATAGCGCTTTTATAAAATTTCATCAGCTAATCTTCCGCCAAAATAACTGGGTATTCAACCCGAAAACGGATCCAATCATATTAGCAATGCCATCTGATTTCTTTTTAAAGCTCTTTTGCCTCTGTTTACTATTTAGTCTTATTATTCTCTATTTATTAAGAAAACATAATGTAAAACAATTAATCAGTGGCCAGTTTAGATTTTAAGTAACTGACAACTGCTGGGATTAAGGTAACAACAATAATTGCTAAGATGATTACTGAGAAATGTTCTTGGACAAAAGGTAAGTTTCCAAAGAAGTAACCAGCTGCGCAACAAATTGTAACCCAAGAAACACAACCGATGATACTGTATCTTATAAACTTGTTATATGGGAAACCAGATCCCGCTGCTGCAAATGGAGCAAATGTTCTGATTATCGGCATGTATCTTGCAAGGATAATTGCAGGTGCTCCGTGCTTTTCAAAAAATTGTTCTGCTTTTGCAAGGCTATCTTTATCAATCAATTTTCCAAAAAGAGAATGATTGGAAAGACCTTTTCCTATTTTGTGACCAATAAAGAAGTTTAATGAATCACCGAATAGGCAAGCTGCAAGAAAAACTAATAAGAAAATCCAAATATTCAGATGGTATTGTGTATTTGCTGCTAGAGCACTTGCAGCAAATAATAGAGAATCACCTGGTAGGAATGGCAGAATAACTGCTCCTGTTTCAATAAAGATAATTGCAAACAGAATTAAATAAGTTGAACTACCAAAGTTATTTACTATTTGAATTAAGTGTGTATCAATATGAAGAACGAAATCAATAAGTGTTGATATCATTATTTACTCCTTATAAAAAATCATAATACTAGGTAAGTTTATCAACGCAGTAAGGCTTTGTGAAGCATTATTTGTATGCTTTGGAAAAGTTTTAAAAGTTAGATTAACAGTTTTGCAAATTTAGTGTAATAATTTTGCAAAAACTTGTTGACAGGATGTTAAGAATACGGTATAGTAATTAACGTTGTCTGCGAGGCAATGATGTGTTTCAAAAAAACATTGAAATTAGTTGTTGACTTAAGAAAGATAACATGATATATTAACTAAGCTGCTTGTTTGGGACATCAAATTTAATTAAATAAATTAAATTAGTTGTTGACAAGATAATGAGCATGTGATAAAATATTAAATGTTGTTTGACTGATTAGTTAAACAAAGTAGACCTTTGAAAACTGAACAAAGTTTCGACGAATCAAATGTGTAGGGTCTTCAATCATTATGATTTGAAGCAAAACATTTGCGAAGTCAATTCGCTTAATTAATTTGAATTAGAGC